>JAAZYZ010000068.1 GCA_014239355.1 Fidelibacterota bacterium | reverse complement strand
ATCATCATCATCCATAAATGCTATAGTATTAGCTTGTACATGTTGCAATCCAATATTACGAGATTGTGCGCACCCATAATTTTGTTTATTATTTATAATTTTAATTCGTGGATCTTTTTTTTGATATTCATCTAAGACTTGCTCTGTATTATCTGTAGATGCATCATTTATTATGATGAGTTCTAAGTTATTAAATGTTTGATTTAATATTGAATCAATTCCATGATTCACTACATTCCCACGATTAAATGTTGGTAAGATTACTGATATATCAGGCTTATTCATATAAATCTATTTAAATAGTGAGATTAAATTTTTGATTCCATGTTTATATATTAAATAAATGATATATATCAAAGTTCCAACCATTAGATAATATTGCATATTTAATTTCCCTATAAAGCATATGATTGATATTGAAACAAGTATCATTAATAATAGAATATCTTGCCAATTTATTTTGATGGGCATCCAATTTCTGTTTTTATAAAACAAAAATAAAAACATAATACCATAGCTTAACGTTGTGGCAATAGCAGCGCCTTTAATTTCATACATTGGAATTAAAATAATATTTAATAAAACATTAGTACTTGCGCCACAGACTCTAAATATAGGAGACCAATTTTGTTTATCGCATAAATAAATAGAAGGCATGTGAATGATATATAAAGCATAAAACACATGTGACAACAGCATAATAGGTATAATTTCATTAAATCCAGAATATGTTTCACCAATTAGCGGCATGTTTCCAATTGGTAAATTTAAATTTGCAATTACAGGAATTACAATACCTACAAACCATGATATACTAAGGGTAAAAATGATAAATATGGTTCCAACTGATTCATATCTTTTATGAGCTTCTTCTGTATTTCCATTACTCAAATAAAAAGGTTGCCAACCTAAATTAAAGGCATTAATCATAAATAATGGGATACTTGCTAATTTTGCGCCTACAGAATAGGTTCCAATTAAATTATTAACATATTCAGGGTTATCAATTGGGCTTTCTAATAAAAATTTTAATAGATAACGATCCAGCAAAGTCATAAACATAAAAAATATTGCAGCTGGGAAAAATCTGATTCCCAAATTCACTAATTTGCGCATTTGTGATTTTGAAAATAAAGAAAAATTTAAATTTTGGATTAATACAGGTATAAAAATTACTAAGGTTACTAATCCACCATATAGTAATGCTAATAATGCTCCCTCTAGGCCCATTAATTCATTTTTTACATAGTGCATTGATAAATACAATGTTGCAATAACACCACAAATTTGTCCTAGCATATAATAAAGAGCATTATTCTTGATTCTCAGAATATCAATGATACGAAAATTCAAAGTATCGCACATTACAATTAATACTATATATTTCATTTGTGATTGTAATAGCCCCATTAAGCTATCTGTGCCTTGTTGCGGGACTATAGAATTAATAAACCAAATAACACCTGATATACAGGTAATCATTATCAAGATATAGGTTAAATATGTTGAAATAATTTCTTTTTTATTTTTTGATTTACTATATAATTTTAAAAAACCATCACCTACACCATGTGAATAACATATACGTAAAAATGCTATTGATGTTATAACTAGTACAAAATTTCCATACCAAAAATTACCATCTGCATCTAATATATTTGTATAAAGTGGTAGTAATAAAAAGGTCATAATACGCATAAGTGCTGTGCCAATAGCATATATGAGAGATGATTTAAATAATGCTTTTAATGAAATCATATAATTTTATAATTTTAATTTCATCACTTTACGAATCATCGCTTTCGATCCAAACTGTTCTTTGAAATTAATTAATGATTCGTGCGGAATGATTTGATCACCTTTGTATAATTGTGATACTCCAATATCTAAAAATTTAAGTTTATTTTCTTGTGCCCATTTTAAAGATGCATAAATTTGTAATGACGCAATTTGTAAATTTTGATATTCATAGTCTATCATATTATAAAATAAGATACATGAATTTTGATTAGTAATAAAATTTAAAGCGCCCCCAATAATTTTATTATCTTGGTAGCTTAATAAGAGTTTAATTTGGTCTGGAAATTTATTCATTAATATTTTAAGCTCTTCCAAAGTATGAGTTGGTTTAGCTTTATGTTTTAATTTATTGCTAATTAAAATTGGATAAAAACTATCTAGATCGGTACTTAATTGAATATCAATTTTATCTTCCATTTTTTTGATGTAACGCTTTTTTCTATTATGCATTTGTTCTAATAAATTTGTTTCTAAATCAACGAAGCTAGATATATAATATTCTATAATATTGCAACCTTTGATATATAAGCAATATTCCATTACTTCATTGTATTTATTATAATAAATAAATGGTGTAGGGATAATAATAATTTCTTTTAAATTATTTTGTTGTGCAAAATCAACTAATAAGTCTACTATTTTGCTTCCAAACTCAAATGACAAGTCATTATAAACAAATCCACCAAAGCTAGCGCCCGGGTGTGAATATAATATGTTATCAATAATCGATCCTGTAAATAAAGCTTCTATATTATTTTTATTTTGGAATATAAAAGAGCAATCTTGAAATTTTCTGTCTTGATGATATGTTAAAAATTCTCTTTTATGAAAAATTGTACCATTATTTGATTTGCAAACAAAGGCATCCCATAGGGCTGCATGTTTATTTTCGTCATATTTAATAATTTCTAACATATCTTAATATATTAATAACAATCAAATTTAATTCTTTTTAATTAATTATTTTGTAAATTTTAATATGTTGTTAAAGGTCACTTTTATTCTATGGCTCAAATAAAAAAAATTCACGCAAGGCAAATTATTGATTCTAGAGGGACTCCTACTGTAGAGGTAGAATGTTATTTAGATGACGGATCTATTGGTGTTGCTGCTGTACCAAGTGGGGCTTCAACTGGCGAACATGAAGCATTAGAGTTACGCGATCAATCAAGCTCCTATTTTGGCAAATCTGTATATCAAGCAATTGATAATGTTAATAATATTATTGGTCCGGCATTATTAGGGCATAATAGTGGTGATATTTATACTATTGATAAGATGATGTTAGATTTAGATTCAACCCCCAATAAACAAAAATTAGGAGCAAATGCTATTTTAGGAGTTTCATTAGCAGCATTAAAAGCTCTATCTATATCTAATCGATTGCCTATTTACCAATATATAGGTTCTATTATATCAGGAAATACAAATATAATGCCAATCCCAATGATGAATATATTAAATGGAGGTAGCCATGCAGATAATAATGTAGATATACAGGAATTTATGATTTATCCTTCGGGATTAAATTCCTTTTCTGATGCGCTGCAGTGCGGATGTGAAGTGTTTCATACGTTAAAATCTGTATTAAAGAAAAAAGGCTACAATACATCAGTTGGCGATGAAGGTGGTTTTGCACCAAATTTACGCTCTAATCAAGAAGCGATAGATTTATTATTAGAAGCGATAGAAAAGTCAAATTACAAACCCGGAAAAGATGTGTTTGTCACTCTTGATGTTGCTTCCAGCGAATTTTTTAATAAAGAAGATTCTTTATATTATTTAGAATCTGAAAATAAAAAGTTATCAAATCATGAATTAATTAATTGGTACAAAAATTTATGTGATAATTATCCAATCGTGTCTATTGAAGATGGTTTAGATGAAAATGATTGGGAGGGTTGGACCACCTTATATAAAGAACTAGGGTCATCTGTACAATTAGTAGGAGATGACTTAACTGTAACTAATATTGTAAGATTGCAAAAAGCAATTTCGAATCATGCAATAAATGCTATCTTAATTAAATTAAATCAAATTGGCAGTGTATCTGAAACATTAGACACTATTAAATTGGCTCAAGATAATAAATTAGGGGTAGTGATTTCTCACCGTTCTGGTGAAACTGAGGACACAACTATAGCTGATTTAGCTGTAGGAGTAGGAGCAGGCCAAATTAAAACGGGCTCTCTCTGTCGTAGTGAAAGAGTAGCAAAATATAATCAACTCTTACGGATTGAAGAAAAATTAGCTAATAATCAAATTTTTGGATCTTTCTCTAATGAATAAATTATTTTTATCTATCTTGATTTGCATTCTATTCTTTTTGTTTATTAAAAGTGATGGTATAATTGATTATTATAGTGAAGAGGATCATTATAAAACACTACTGTCTGAAAAAGATACATTAGATCAGGAATTACATAAAATCCAGCAACAAAATCGTTTATTAAAATCTAATACACGATATATAGAAAAAGTTGCACGTGAAGAATACTTTTATATTTATCCTGATGAAATAATTATCAGTTTCAAATAAAATGAAAAAATATTTATTAATATTCATTTTATTTTTTAATTATTCCTATTCACAAAATAACAACTCCATTGAATTATTTATTTTTGATGATATTGCTTATTTCTCATTAGAAGAATTTTGTGTATCACAAAATTATCGTTTTAATATTTATTTTGATAAAGATAAAATGGATTTTTTTATCAATGAGGCTCACATTACATTTTCTAATAACTCATCTTTTGTAAAAATTGATGATAAAATTTATCATATGATTAAAAATGTTAAATTATTTGATAATAAATTTTATGTTCCACTCAATTCTTTTATTCGTTTGTATAATCAATTTAAGTCTGACAGTTTTATTGCAAATTATAATGAGAAAACTATTATCATTAAGCCAGAAAACATTATGTTCTCATCAGAAGATGTCCAGGGTGAGGTGGACCAAGAGTTATTAAATACAATACAAAACAAAGAGAATTGGAAGATTTCCACAGTTATTATTGATCCTGGTCATGGTGGTAAAGATCCAGGAGCAATAGGCTATCACAATATCAAAGAAAAACATATTGTATTAGACATTTCAAAAGAATTAGGCAATTTTATTAAAAGAGAAATGCCGCATATAAATATAATATATACGCGTGATGACGATACTTTTTTAGGCTTAAAAAATAGAACAGATTTAGCTAATAAAAAACAAGGCCACATTTTTATTAGTATACATGCCAATTCAAGTAGTGCAAAAACTGCAAGAGGATATGAAATATATTTATTACAACCTAATAGTGTAGATGATGCTATTGATGTTGCCGTTAGAGAGAATGCATCTATTGTGTTTGAGGATAATCCCAACCAATATGAACAAAATCAAATGATTGCTTCAGTTTCAGAACAAGCATATTTACAAGAAAGTGAAAAATTAGCTGTATTTATTCAAACTGCAATTAAAAAAGAGCTCCCTAAAACACGTAATAGAGGAATCAAACAGGCTGGATTTCATGTGTTGGTTGGCGCTGCAATGCCTAAAGTATTAATAGAAACAGGCTTTTTAACCAATAAGTCTGAAGCTCAGTTATTAAATAAATCTAGTTATCGCGCTCAATTTGCTTATGGAATTTTTAAAGGTGTACAGTCTTATATTGAATCTTACAATGCCCAAAATATTTCCAAATGAAAGATAACATAAATTTAAAAATTGGTATTTTTGATAGTGGTTTAGGCGGTCTGACAGTTTTTAAATCTTTAAGTTTAGCATTTCGGAATCAAGCTACATTTTTATATTTAGGTGACCTAGCACATTTACCATATGGTGACAAGAGTACGAATTCAATTATTAAATACAGTAAACAAATTGTTGATTTTTTTATTAGCAAAAATGTGGATATTATTATAGTGGCTTGTAATTCAGCATCTTCAGTTGCATTACAATACTTACAAGATAATTTTACAATTCCAATTATTGGCACTATTATTCCAAGTGTAGAGACTATCCTAAATTCTGCTAAACCCAATAAATCAGTAGGCATTATTGGTACTGATACAACCATTAATTCTAAAGCCTATAATCATGCATTTTTAAATCATCCATTAATATCTAAGCATAACACTCAGATACATTCTATCGCATGCCCCCTATTTGTACCTATAGTTGAAGAAGGATGGGAAAATACTGATATAGCTCATCAAATTGCTACAAAATATTTAAGTAATTTTAATTCTATTAGTTTGGATACGGTAATACTAGCTTGCACACATTATCCTATGTTATTAGATACATTAAAGTCTGTTTTTAATCAGCTGGGTTATAATAATTTAAATTTTATTGAATCTGGAAATGCAATAGTGAATTATTTACATCAAACCCAACCATTGGAAATTACCCCCCAGAGCAGCTCCAAACTCCTCAACTCATCAGATCAATTTTATATTACGGACAATCCTCATCAATTTAATAATTTAGCAAACAAATTTTTAGGAGAAGCAATTAATAATATGAAATTAATTTCATTATGATTATAGATTACATATCCTATTTACTCTCATTAGAGTCTAAAGGTATTAAACTTGGATTAGAGCGTACGGAACAATTATTACAAGCATGTGGAAACCCTCAAAACAAAATTCAATCTATACAGGTAATTGGGACCAATGGAAAAGGGTCTACATGTGCTATGATTGCAAACATTTTAAAAGTTTCAGGCTATAAAGTTGGATTATATACGTCCCCTCATTTAGCTACAATTAATGAAAGAATTCGTATTAATGGGAAAGCAATTGTAGATAATGAAATTATTAATTTTATTAATCAATATCAAAAAAAAATTGATAACCTTAACTCATCATTTTTTGAAACTATGACCGCGCTTTCAGTATGGTATTTTGAAAAAGAAAAAGTAGATATTGCAATTTTAGAAACAGGACTTGGTGGCCGTTTGGATAGCATCACAGCATGTAATTCTAGTTTATTAGTATGCACTAGCATTTCTAAAGATCATGAACATATTTTAGGTGAAACAGTTGAAGAAATTGCACATGAAAAAATATGCGCATTAAAACAAAATATGTCATGTATATCTATTAATCATAAGGCATCTATAAAAAATGTATTTTCTAAACAGGCAAAATTAGTTAATTCTAAAATTCAATATATAGATGCCCATAGTAATGCTCACTTTATTAATCTTAAGGGTACACATCAAATAGAAAATGAGCTTTTAGCTATTAATACAATTAAACAATTAACCGATATCTCCATTACTGATGCACATATCAAAGAAGGTTTATCCTCTGTAATTTGGCCTGGACGTATTCAAAAAATCTATAATATGCCTACAGTTTATTATGATGTTGCTCATAATCATGCTAGTTTTAACTCTCTATGCAGTTATGTTAATACGTTAAAAGGGCACAAAATATTAGTGATTGCTTTGCAAAAACATAAAAATTTAGAAACAGTGATTAATAAAATTGAGGACACTTTTGATCAGATTATTGTGACCCAAACAAATATTAGAAATTTTGTACCTGCAAAGGAATTATCTAATCTTTTTCACGGCGATAAAACACAAATTATAGATAGCTTATTAGAAGCAATAAAAGTATATAAATCAGCACAAAAAACAGATAACATTATTATTGCGGGATCTCATTATTTAGGCCCCACTATTAGTAAAGAATTTAAAATTTCCTTTGAAAATATATAAAAAACAGGATAAATTTGGTATATAGAGCAGATGCTTTATCAGTTTAACTAATCTTTTTAATAATCCAAGAAAAAAATATGAATATAAAAGAATTACAGAATTTAACAGTTAAAAAATTACAAGAAAAAGCTACAAAATTAGGTGCCTCAGATTATATTGGTTTAAAAAAACAGGAATTAATCAAATTAATTTTAGATACACAAGTTAAAAAGGAAGAAACCATTTATGCTACGGGTGTATTAGAAGTATTGCCAGATGGTTATGGATTCTTACGTTTTTCTAATTATAGTTATTTACCAGGGCCAGATGATATCTATGTATCTCATTCTCAGATTAAACGTTTTAGATTAAAAACAGGGCATTTAATTTCAGGTCAAATTCGTCCTCCTAAAGATAAAGAAAAATTCTTTGCTTTATTAAGGGTAGAGTCTATTAATGGGATACAGCCAGACAATGCACGTGGACTGGTCGTATTTGATAATTTAACACCTCTTTATCCTGAAGAGATTATAAAACTAGAAACCGATGATAAATCCAAATCTACTAGAATTATTGATATGTTATCTCCAATAGGTAAAGGTCAAAGAGGCTTGATTGTAGCTCAACCTAAAACAGGGAAAACAATATTATTACAAAAAATTGCTAATTCAATTTCTAAAAACAATCCAGAAATTAATTTAATTATTTTATTAATTGATGAGCGACCTGAAGAGGTTACAGATATGGCGCGTAGTGTTCAAGCGGAAGTTGTCGCATCTACTTTTGATGAGCCACAAGATCGCCATGTACAAGTAGCAGAGATGGTGATTGAAAAAGCTAAACGTTGTGTTGAGGCTGGTGAAGATGTAGTTATTTTATTAGACTCTATTACTAGATTAGCTAGAGCTTATAATACGGTGATGCCACATAGTGGAAAAATATTATCAGGTGGTGTAGATTCAAATGCTCTACACAAGCCTAAAAGATTTTTTGGTGCCGCTAGGAACGTAGAAGATGGAGGTTCATTGACCATTATTTCTACAGCGCTGATTGATACTGGGAGTAGAATGGATGAGGTAATTTTTGAAGAATTTAAAGGTACTGGTAATCAGGAGTTAGTATTAGATCGTGAATTAAGTGATAAAAGAATTTATCCATCAATCAATATCAATAGATCAGGGACTAGAAGAGAAGAAAAATTATTATCTAATAGAGATTTATCTAGAATTTGGGTATTAAGAAAATTATTAGCTGAAATGAAAACTAAAGAAGCAATGGAATTTTTGCTTGAACGTTTATCTAGAACTAAAACAAATCGTGAGTTCTTAGACACAATGAGTAGCTAGGGTGTTTTCTAAACGCCTAGATCGCATTCAACCCTCTGCCACACTTGCTATGACTGCGAAAGCAGCTGAGCTTCGTTCTCAAGGTATTGATGTATTAAATTTTAGTGTAGGAGAACCAGATTTTAATACCCCCCAGAATATTATTAATGCTGCAAAAGATGCAATGGATCAAGGCTTTACCAAATATACTCCTGGATCAGGTACTAAAGAATTAAAAGAAGCAATTTGTACTAAATTCAAGAGAGACAATAATTTAAGTTATAGTACAGAAAATATTGTTGTATCTTGTGGAGGAAAGCATGCTTTATATAATGCATGCCAAGTTTTGTTTGAACATGGAGATGAAGTAATTATTTTTTCTCCTTATTGGGTTTCTTTTCCTGATTTTGTATCTGTTACTGGTGCTAAACCTATTTTTGTTAAAACTAAACCTGACCAACAATATGAGCCAGATTTTATTGATTTATTATCTAAAATTAATAAAAACACTAAAGGGATTATTATTAATTCCCCTTCAAATCCTACAGGAGGAGTTTGGGGAGATGAAGCTATACAACGTACTTTAGATCTAGCTTTAAAAAATGATTTATGGGTTTTTTCTGATGAGTGTTATGAACAGCTTGTTTATGATATGAAATTTAAAAGTATTGCAACTTTTAGTTCAAATAAAGATAAAATTTTAACTTTCCAAAGCTGCTCTAAAACTTATGCGATGACAGGTTGGAGAATTGGATATACTGCTGGTTCTCCTAGTGTGATTAAGGCAATGTCTAAATTGCAGGGGCAAAGTACCTCTTGTCCTAACTCTATTGCTCAACATGCTGCTGTAGAAGCATTGATAGGTGAACAAAATATTATTGCTGAAATGGTTACCATTTTTAAGAAAAGACGTGATTTAATTATGAAGGGCCTAAATAATATTAATCACATTATATGTGATAAACCTAAAGGAGCATTTTATGTATTTCCAGATATTAGTTATTTCCTCAATAAAACATATAAAGGTAAATTGATTAATAGCTCAAATGATTTAAGTATGTTATTATTAAATGAAAAATCTATTGTTACCGTATCTGGGGATAGTTTTGGTTCTCCTGATAATATTAGATTTTCTTATGCAACCTCTGACGATATAATTAATAAAATGCTAGAGCGATTAGAATCAGTGTTATCATTAATAAAATAAAACTTTTTATTTAACGAAAATAATTATTAAAATATGGTCCTTTAATAAATGGGGATAAAAGCGTATATGTCGAAAGTATGTAAAATAACAGGTAAGAGGCCTAGAGTTGCAAACAATGTGTCTAAGGCTAATAACAAGACTAAAAGAAGGCAGTTTCCAAACTTGCAGTCTAAGAGAATTTTTGTACCTGAATTAGGAAAAAATGTACGTATTAAATTATCTGTTAAAGCATTAAAAACAATTGATAAATATGGTTTATTACCTTATTTAAAAAAGAAAGGTTTATCTTTACAAGATATTACATAAATATGAAAAAAGATTTACATCCTGAAAAATATAGATTTGTAGTATTCCAAGATAATTCTTGTGATTATTCTTTTTTGACTAAATCTACCATTGAAACTTCTGAGACAATTAAATGGGAAGATGGTAATGAATATCCTCTTTATAAACTTGAGATTTCTAATAAATCACATCCATTTTTTACTGGGAAACAAAATCTAGTAGATACTGCTGGTCGAATTGAAAAATTCAACCAAAAGTACAAAATCAAAAATAAAGATTCTGAGAGTTAACTCTCTTTTTTAACAACCTAATCATTCTTAAAATACACTATGCTATATTTGATTTATAGAAGCATCTTGCTAACATTAATGAAATCTACTATTTTAGTTGGAGGTCAGGCCGTCATTGAAGGTGTAATGATGCGTGTACCAGGGGCATATGCAACTGCAGTACGTCAATCCAATGGAAATATAGCTTTAGATTATCATAAATTTAATTCTAAAGTAGTTCGTTATTATTTTTGTGGATTACCCATAATTCGTGGTATGATTCATTTATATGAATCTATGAGCATAGGATATAAAACATTAGAGTGGTCTGCTAAAATTTCTGAACCTGATCATAAAACAAATAAATTATTAGATAGTTTATTATCACTGATTTCACTAATATTTTCATTAGGATTATTTGTTGGTATACCAATTATTATAGCTGACTTTATACAAACTGCTTTACTAGATCAAAATACCTTTATATTTAATATAATATCTGGGTTAGTACGCATTTTCCTTTTTTTAACTTATTTATTTTTAATTTCATTTATGAAAGATATTAATAGGCTGTTTCAATTTCATGGCGCTGAACACCAAACAGTGTATAATTTTGAATCAGGGCAATCTCTTACTATTGAAAATGCAAAAAATTTTCCTAAAGAGCATCCAAGATGCGGCACTAGTTTTATTTTTATTGTTATGTTAGTTTCAATTATTTCATATTCCATTATTGATGCTATTGTAATTTATATGGGTGTTGATTTAACTATTATCAAACGTTTATTAATTCATATTCCATGTTTACCAATAGTTGCTGGTTTTTCTTATGAGGTTTTAAAAGTTTCAGCAAAATTTCAGAATTATTTATTTTTTAAAATATTAGGTTTCCCAGGATTATTACTTCAAAAAATTACTACTCAAATCCCTGATAATACCCAATTAGAGATAGCTATTAATGCTTTAAAACATGCATTTGGAGATGATTTAAAAAAATATGAAGGGAAACAATTTAATGCTGAGGCAGTTGGATAATTATGATAGAAAAATTAAAAAAAATTATTCATGAATTTGATGAATTAGGTCAAAAATTAACTGATCCTAATATTATTAATGATATAAAGTTATATCAAAAAATTTCTCAAGATTATAGTAACCTAAAAGATAAAGCAAATCTTGCCGAAACGTATTTAAATAAATTAACTGAGTTAGAAGACACTCAAAATATTATTGATAATGAAACTGATTCTGAAATGAAAGAATTAGCTGCTGAGGAACTAAATAGTTTAAATAAGGATTTAGCCGATTTAAAGGATTCAATTAATGAGATATTAGTTGAGGCTGACCCTGATGATGGGAAAAACATTATTATTGAAATTCGATCAGGGACAGGTGGTATTGAAGCTGCATTATTTGCTGATAATTTATTCCGAATGTATTTAAGGTATGCTGAAAATAAAGAATGGAAAACAGAGCTAATGACATTAAATCAGAATGATGGTGGGGGCATTAAAGAGGCTGTAGTATCATTAAAAGGCAATAATGTTTTTGGGCACATGAAATATGAAAGTGGTGTCCATCGAGTACAAAGAGTTCCTGAAACAGAATCTAGTGGGAGAATACATACAAGCGCTGCTACTGTGGCTGTTTTACCTGAAGTAGAAAATATAGATGTCGAAATCAATGATGCAGATATTAAAATTGATACTTATAGAGCATCAGGAGCAGGCGGTCAACATGTTAATAAAACAGAATCTGCAATTAGAATTACACACATTGCTAGTGGCCTAGTGGTTACTTGTCAGGATGAAAGCTCTCAACATAAAAATAAAGACAAGGCTATGAAAGTATTAAGAGCACGATTATATGATGTTCAAAGAGAACAACAAGCAAGAGAAAGAGCAGATGTGCGTAAAAGTATGGTATCAACTGGAGATAGAAGCGCCAAAATTCGCACATATAATTTTCCACAGGGCAGGGTGACTGATCACAGAATTAATTTAACTTTATATAAGTTAAATGAAATTATTAATGGTGATTTAAGTGAATTAATTCAAAATTTACAAATAGAAGATCATAAAAGTAGAATTTCTTCTTAATTGATTCTATGAATGCATTAACAATTCATAATTCCATTTTAGAGGGTTATAAATATTTAAACCCTAATCGTACAAATTATAAAAATGAAACTTTATGGATTATACAAAAAGTATTAAATAAAGATGCATCATATATTGCCCTTAATAAATCTCATATAATGACTTCTAGTGAATATAAATTTTTTATGCAACTAGTCCAACGCAGAGTTAATAATGAACCATTACAGCATATTCTAGAATCAGTTTCTTTTTATGGTTATGATTTTCAAATTACAAAAAATGTCTTTATCCCTAGACCAGAAACTGAATCATTAATTGATATTATAAAAAATAATATCACTGAGATAGATAGCGTATTAGAAGTTGGTACAGGTACTGGTTGTATTCCAATTGTACTTGAATTAGAAAAGATATCTCATAATCTTCAATCTTTGGACATTAACCCTGATGCAATTTCTTTGGCTCAAAAAAATGCTAAAAATTTTAATTGTAAACATATTCAATTTTTGTGTAATAATTTTTTTTATTTTAAACCAATACAAAAATATGATTTAATTATATCTAATCCACCATATATAGCATTACATGAAATTTCAAAATTAGATTCGGAAGTTACTTTATATGATCCATTAAGTGCATTAACTGACTATGATAATGGATTAATTTTTTATCAAAATTTTGTTGAATTTGGGATAAAATATTTAACTAAAAAAGGCCATATGTTATTAGAATTTGGGGGAGAGCATCAAATAAATGATTTAAAAAATATTTTTAATCATAAAAATTATAATTATCGTTTTTTTGATGATTTAAATGGTGAAACGAGATTTATTTTAATTCAAAAAACATGATGATAAATTTTATTAAAATATTAAGACCATTAAATTTATTAATTACTTTGATATGTATTTTATTATCAACTTTGATTGTTGATGAATTATCTTATTCACTTATACCATTTATAATCGTGATTTTATTATTAGCTGGCTTTGCAAATATTGTAAATGATTTTTTTGATCATAAAATTGATATTGCCAATCAGTTAGAACGTCCACTAGCTTCTGGTTCTATGAAGCGCTCGTATGCAATTATATATGCTATTTTATTATTGTGTATTTCTTTCTTTATTATTTTTAATTATGATTTCAATTTTCTCACGCAGTTTTTAATTTTATTTATCAATTTACCATTAATCATATTCTATACTCCAGTTTTTAAGAGGATTCCTCTTATAGGGAATATAATTGTATCTTTTATATTAGGAATGGTATTTATAGTCACTACAACTTATTTACAGGGAAATATTGATTTAATTATTCCGCCCGCTCTATTAGCCTTTTTATTAATGTTGATTAGAGAATTAGTTAAAGATATTGCTGATTTAGAAGGAGACAAACAATTTAATATTAATACTTTCCCTATAAAATTTGGTATACATATGACTTTTCAAGTAATTATGATTTTAAGTATTATATTAATTTGTCTTTCACTGTATTTTACTATTTTTTATAATATGCTATATTTTGTTTCTGTATTATTCTTTGTAGTATTTCCATTACTTTATTATTTATATCAATTTTCAAAAAATAAAACGGCAACGTATTGCATATATCTTTCTAAAGTTTTAAAATTAATTACTATCTTTGGAGTGATAGTAATCTATTTAACAACTATTTAATTATATGAAATCATTTATACATTTACATAATCATTCGGATTTTTCATTACTTGATTCTTCTCAATCTATTAAATCTATTGTAGATAGAGCTAAAAATTTATCAATGGACTCAATTGCGCTTACTGAAAAGGGCAACTTATTTTCAATGATTGATTTTTATAAATATGCCAATAAAAATAATATTAAACCAATTATTGGCTGTGAAATTAAAGTTACCCATAATATAAACTCTTCATTTTCTTTAGTATTATTAGCAAAAGATAATATCGGATATCTTAATCTCATAAAATTAGTTTCATTGAGTTATATTAATGTACAGCATGATACGCCAATGATTGATCAAGATGTATTAATTAAATACAAAGAAGGTCTCATTGCATTATCATCAGGTTTAAATGGTGCGATTACACATTATGCTTCTATTGGCGATTATAAAAATGCGCACAAAAAAGCATTAGCCTACCAACAAATTTTTAATCAAGATTTTTATTTAGAAATTCAAAATCATGGTATTCAGGCTGAGCTTGAATCCCATACCATATTAAATCGTTTATCAAAAGAATTGTCTATTCCTTTAGTCGCAACAAATGATACATATTATACATTTGAAGAAGATGCAGAATCATGTGATATAATACGATGTATTGGATCTGGACATAATATTAATGACCCAAACCGTCCAGCTACACTTTCTAATGAATATTATATTAAATCACCAGATCAAATGTATGATTTGTTTGCAGAAGACTACCCTGAAGCACTTGAAAATTCTATTAAAATCGCCTCTGAATGTAATGTAGACATAAAAATGGGAGAATTATTTTTACCTCCATTTGAAATTCCAAAAGAATCTCAATCATCAAATGCTGATGAATATTTATATGAATTATGTAATAATGCTATATTAAATAAATATGATAAGAAAGATAATGTTATTACTAAAAGATTAAAATATGAATTAGACATTATTGCAAAAATGGGTTTTGCTAGTTATTTTTTAATTACACAAGACTTTGTTAAATATGCTAAAGATAATGACATTCCAGTTGGCCCAGGAAGAGGTTCAGCAGTTGGTTCTTTAGTTTCCTACTTAACAGGAATTACTAATTTAGATCCATTACAATATAATTTAATTTTTGAACGTTTTTTAAATCCAGACCGTATATCTATGCCTGATATTGATATTGATTTTTGTGTTGAGGGACGAGAAAGAGTAATTAATTATATTAAAAAAACATATGGTGAAAAATCAGTTGCTCAAATTATTACTTTTGGTAGCATGAAAGCAAAATCAGTAATTCGTGATGTAGGAAGAGTATTAGGAATGAGCTATACAGAAGTAGATAAAATTGCCAAAATGATTCCTGATGATTTAAAAATGACGATTGATAAAGCCCAAAAAATAAATAAAGATTTAGCTAAATTGATTAAGCAAGATAGTGCTTGTAATCAACTAATAAAACATTCAAAAAAATTAGAAGGGCTCCATAGGCATGCTTCTACACATGCAGCAGGTATTGTAATTGCACCTGGGCCATTGATGCAATATGTTCCTTTATTTAAGAATCCTTCTACCAATGATATTACTACACAAATTGAAATGAACTCATTAGAGGAAATGGGTCTTTTAAAAATGGATTTTCTAGGTTTGAGAAATTTAACTGTTATTAATAAAACAATTCAAATGATTCATAAAAACCATTCTGCTGTGATTAATATTAATACTATTGATTTATATGATCAGGAAGTATATAAATTATTTGCTTGTGGGAATACTGTTGGTATTTTCCAATTTGAATCTCGTGGAATGCGTGATTATTTAAAGAAATTGAATCCCTCTTGTATAGAAGACTTAATTGCGATGAACTCATTATATAGGCCAGGACCTATGGCTAACATCCCTGAATTCATTGATAGAAAAAATAATAATAAAAGCATTGAATATTTACATTCTGATTTAGAACCTATTTTAAAAGAAACCTATGGAATCATCGTTTATCAAGAACAAGTAATGCAAATTGGTTCAGTAATTGGCGGATTTACTCTTGCACAATCAGATGAAATGAGAAAAGCTATGGGGAAAAAGAAGAAAGATTTAATGGCTACTTTTAAAATTGATTTTATAAAAGGAGCTGAAAATAAAGGGTTATCTCAAGATTTAGCAATTGAAATATTTGATTTATTAGCTAAGTTCGCCGAATACGGATTTAATAAGAGCCACTCTGCCGCATATTCAGTAATTGCATATCAAACCGCATGGCTTAAAACTCATTATCCTTCAGAATTTATGGCATCTAATTTGTCCTCTGATTTATTAAATACAGATAGCATTATTAAATTATTACGAAACACAAAATTATTAAAAATTAATATTTTACCACCTGATGTTAATACTTCAAATACAGAATTTATAGCCATAGATGGTACTAATATTTCTTATGGATTAGCTGGCATTAAAAATGTCGGATATAAATCCATGGAACAATTAGTAGAATATCGTAATGAAAATGGCCCCTTTAAAAATATTTTTGATTTATGTAAGGTAGGCTCACAAGCAATGAATAAAAAAGTGTTAGAAAGTTTAATTAAAGCAGGTGCATGTGATCAATTAGAAGGGACTAGAACTCAACAATATCAAATTATTAATGATGCATTAAAATTTGGGCAAAAATACAATGAAGAGATTAGCTCATCCCAATCGAGTTTATTTTCTAATGAAGTTCAAAATGCTACTTACACCAAAAAACCATTACCTCAACTTGATGATTGGTCTGAAACTGAAAAATTAAATTATGAAAAAGATGTATTAGGTTTTTATTTATCTGGGAACCCGCTTGAAAAACATCTTGAAGATCTTAAAGTATTTACAAATTTTGGGGTGAATGATATTAAAACTTTTAATCAATCTTATTATAAGGTGGGCGGGAGAATTTTTGATGCTAAAGTATTATATGATAAAAAAAATAATCCATGGTGCATTTCCAGATTAGAGTGCTATAATGGTTTAATTATAGAATTGTTTACTTTTAGCGATGTATATATTAAGTATAAAGATTTTTTAGTGAATGATAATATTCTTTATATTGAGGGAGAGCCTTCAAAACAGGATGATGATGACTCATTTAAAGTGATTACTAAAAAAGTGTATAATATTTCTAATATTAGATCAAAGTTTTCAAACAAAGTAAATATTAAAATAGATTTTTTAGTAAGCAATACAAACATTACAAATGAATTATATGAGATTGCCACACAATTTCCAGGGAAGTGTATTTTAATATTACACCTTGTTAATAATAAAGGGGTAGTTCAAAAAATTCAATCAGATAATATATTGATTTCTAATGAATCAGAGTGTATTAAAATATTACAGGATAAATTGGGCACTCAGAATGTATGGATTTCTTAATGCAGTTTGTAATTCAAAGGGCATCTCAGGCATCAGTGGTTATAAACAAAAAAATTTATTCATCTATTGGTGAGGGTATAGTGGTACTCATTGGTATTGAAACAGGTGATACAGAACATATGTTAGATTATTATGTTAATAAAATCATAAATATGAGAATTTTTAATGATGATAATCAAAAAATGAATTATTCATTATTAGATATCAAAGGGGAGATATTAGTTCTGAGCCAATTTACATTATTAGCTAATACTAAAAAAGGGAATAGGCCAAGTTATATAAATGCTGCTAAACCAGATATTTCCAAGCATTTATATCGTTTATTTTGTGAAAAATTAAAAAACTATGAGATTAATGTAAAAAAAGGTAGATTTGGAGCCCATATGGAATTAGACTTTATTAACGATGGACCAGTGACAATTTTGTTAGGAAATGATGTATGAAAAAACGAATTAGAATAGTAATGGCGAAGCCAGGATTAGATGGCCATGATAGAGGTATTAAAATACTTGCTAAAGCATTTCGTGATTCTGGTATGGAAGTTATTTATTTAGGTTTGAGACAAAGCCCTTCTATGATTGTGAATGCTGCAATTCAAGAAGATGCTGATGTCATTGCATTATCTATATTAAGTGGAGCACATATGACCATTTTCACAAAAGTTTTGGAGCTATTAAAAGAAGAAGGCGTAGATGACATATTGGTAACTGGTGGAGGAATTATCCCTGAAGAAGATATTCAAAAATTAGGAGAATTAGGTGTAGGTAAGCTATTTACTCCTGGAACTTCAATTGAAGAATCTAAGCAATATATTGAAAATTGGGTTTCTGAAAACAAAACATAATGACTTCCAATTTAGAATATAGTAAAGAACAATTAGAGCATAAATTTGCTGAAGATTTTTCAAATCCTACCTTTCCATTATTAGCAGATATATATTTTTATGAAAATGATTTTAATCGTGCTCGTCAAGTTTGTGAAATTGGTTTAAAACATCAATCTAATAATTTAGAAGCTCAATATATTTTAGCAAAAATTGAATTAATAGAAGGCCATTCTATTAAATCAGAACGTATTTTAAAACATATTTATCAATTAGAACCAACTTTAATGAAAGCAACTAAATTATTAATAGAAGTGCGCGATTCTTTGAATCGTAGTAAACAAGAAACAAAAAAAATTATTGATTTTTTATTAACTAATACTCCTGATGATATTTTTGCACATCAGTGGCTTAACAATAACCAAGATAATTTAAATACTAACCCTAAAGATAGTCATCTAGAAACATTCAGAATCAATGACAATATTATTTCGCTTACTTTTTATGAAGTTTTAAAACAACAAAAGTATTATCAACAAGCCATTAGTGTATTAAATGATTTGAATGCAACTAAAAAAATAGAGTCTAAATTTTATAAAAAAGAAATTGATGAGATTAATCAATTAATTAGAAAATGAGTTCTATTTTTATAAATCGATTAAATAAATTATATGCCTCAATTGAGATTTCTGGATATGATGGATTTTATATTACAAACCTTACTAATATTAGATATTTAACTGGTTTTACAGGATCAGCAGGATTATTAATTATATATAAAGATGAATCTTTTTTCTTTACTGATGGTCGATATATACAACAATCACAAGAACAAATTCATGATTCTAAAATCACAATTATCACTTCAGGATATTTTGAGGCTATTAAAGAACAAAAAATATTTGATTCTCATGATTTAAATATTGGATTTGAATCACAGCACATGTCATTTTCTTATTATGAAGCTCTATCTAAACAATTACCGAATATTAATTGGGTGCCAACAGATTCTATAGTTGAAAATCTTGCATCAGTTAAAGACTCTACAGAGATTGATTCATTAAAAACAGCTATTGAGATTACAGATGAAGTATTTACTAAAATTATTCCAGAAATTAAAGAGGGCGTGACAGAAAATTATATTGCTACTCGTATCTCTTATTTATTTAAAATGAATGGTGCTGAAGGGGATAGTTATGAATCAATTATTGCAGGTGGTCCTAGATCTGCATTACCGCATGCACGACCTACAGATAGAAAGTTTATAAAAGGTGATTTTATTGTAATGGATTTTGGAGCTCTATATAATGGATATCATGCAGATATGACTAGAACACTTGTAGTAGGGAAACCCACTTCCAAACATAATGAAATATATGATATTGTTTTAGAATCTAATTTAAATGGTATTGCGAAAGCTAAAGCAGGAGTTCCATGTTGTGATGTAGATTTTGCTTGTCGAAGTATTATTGAAAATAAAAATTATGGGGATTTTTTTACTCACTCAACCGGTCATGGTATTGGATTAGAAGTACATACTTTACCACGTATTCATAAAAATAATGAAAGTTTATTGAAGGAAAACCATGTAATTACTATAGAGCCTGGCATTTATATACCTGATTGGGGAGGGGTTCGCATTGAAGATGATTGTTTAATTCAGAAGGATAATTGTATTCCCATGAATAAATCGACCAAAGAATTAATTGTGGTGTAATGCGCTATCAATATCAGAGTCAAGGTTTTAAAAATGATTTTTATGGGTTTAAAAATAAATTTAGTTTCAGTCCAGTTTTTCTCTTAATTATTATTAATATTTTTGTTTATTTAATTACTAGAAATCAATGGTCAGTACATCAATTGTTTGGTATTTCTAATACACAATTTTACATTTGGCAACCAATCACTTATATGTTTTTACATGGAGGATTAACTCACTTATTTTTTAATATGTTTTTATTATGGATGTTTGGAAAACGATTAGAAATTATATGGGGGCCTCTTAAGTTTATCAGTTATTATTTTATTACTGGAATAGGCGCTGGAGTACTAATTTATATTTTTAGTGATGCTGTTACTATTGGTGCAAGTGGAGCCATAATGGCTATTTTATTTGCTTATGGTTATATCTATCCAAATCAAATATTATTTTTATGGTTTATACCCATGAAAGCGAAGTATGCTATTTTAATTTTAATATTTATGGAAATATCACAAGAATTAGCTAGAAACCCAGTAGATAATATTAGCCATGTAGGGCATTTAGGCGGGATGTTGATTGGCTTTGTGTATTTAAAGTTTGGTCATTATTTTTTACAAAATATCCCTTTTATTAAAGTTCGTAAAGTTTCTAATCTGAATGAAGATATTGATGTTAATAATGTAGATACTATTTTAGATAAATTAAAAATTAAAGGATGGGATGGGTTGTCAGAACAAGAAAAATCTATTTTATTTAAGGAAAGTAAAAAACGTAATCAAGATTACCACATTAACTAGTTACATTAAATTTAAATAGCATAATATCTCCATCTTTGACAATATACTCTTTTCCCTCTTGTTTAATTAAACCAGCTTCTTTCACGGCTAATTCATTTTTATATTTTATTAAATCAGAAAAATGATATACTTCTGCTTTAATAAAACCTTTTTGGAAATCAGTATGAATTTTACCTGCAGCATCATATGCATTATCATGTAATTTAATAGTCCAAGCTCTTATTTCTTGAGGCCCAGCTGTAAAAAATGTATGTAAAGAAAGCATTTTATAGGCTTTTCTGATTAATGTATTTAATACAGGTTCTTCTACTCCAAATTCTTTTAAATATTCTTTTTGTTCATCATCATCTAGATTTGAAATTTCTTGTTCTAATGAGCTACAGATATTTATATAGCTTTCATTTCGTTCTTTTAAATAGTCACTTAATGTAATTAATTGTTCTGTTGGTGTTCTTTGCATAATATCATCTTCACTTACATTAACTACAAACAATATTGGTTTATCTGTTAAGAGGTTTAATTCTTTCATTAAATCTTCTGCGAGATCTAATTGATTTAAATTATGCCCATTATTTAGATGAGATAGTAATTTTTCTAATAATTTATTTTCTTCTAACTTTCTTCCCGCCTTAACATCTCTTTTAATTTTTTCAAGACGCTTTGTAACGGTTTCAATATCTTTCAAAATTAATTCTGTTTCGATAATTTCAATATCTCGTTTTGGGTCAATAGATCCTTCAACGTGAGTTACATTTTCATTTTCATAACACCTCACTACATGAATAATAGCATCTACATTCCTAATATTTGATAGAAATTTATTTCCTAATCCTTCTCCCTGGCTTGCCCCTTTTACTAATCCTGCAATATCTACAAATTCAATCGCTGTTTTAATAATTTTTTTTGAATTAATTAGCGAATCTATTTGTATTAACCGGCTATCTGGAACTTCTACAATTCCAATATTTGGATCAATGGTACAGAAGGGATAATTTTCTGCTTCAATTCCAGATTTAGTAAGCGCATTAAACAAAGTTGACTTGCCTACATTTGGTAATCCTACTATTCCTATGCGTAATGACATACTATAAATTACAACATAAGATTATTATTTGTAATTATTTTGGAATTACTATTTAATTATTATAATTTTAGTTTAGGTCATTAAGGGATTATAGAATGAAAAATTGGGCGTTAATATTAGGAGCTTCTAGTGGCATTGGCGCAGCTTGTGCAAAAAAATTAGCAGAATCTGGTATGAATATATATGGGATTTATTTACGGAAGCCTCAATCAGTGATAGATGAGTTAGAAACTTATATTAAATCACAAAATGTGGAAGTAAAATTTCATAAAATGAATGCTATGAATGATGATAAGCGCAATGAAGCAATTAATAATTTAAAAGAGTTAGGGAAAGTCAAAACCTTTATTCATTCAATAGCATTTGGAACTTTAAAACCAATGTTATCTAAAAATAACGAACCTACTTTAGATTCTAAAAATATTGATATGACTATTAATGTTATGGGCAGCTCATTAGTCTATTGGGCCCAAGATTTATATAATGCTGATTTATTTAAAAAAGGGTCTCAAATTTTTTCTATGACTAGTTCTGGTGGCCATAGGCAATGGCCTTCTTATGGGGCAGTTTCAATGGCAAAAGCTACGCTTGAATCAGCTTCTAGACAATTAGCTATCGAACTTGCCAGTGAAGGTGTTGCAGTAAATGCTGTACAGGCTGGTGTAACAGATACGCCTGCTTTACGAAAAATTCCTGGGAATGAACAGATGATTGAATATGCAAACAAGCATAACCCATCTGGCCGATTAACCACACCTGAAGATATTGCTGATTATATCACTTTGCTATCTCAAAGTTCTAATTCTTGGATGACAGGAAATGTGCTACGTATTGATGGCGGTGAAGATATTATAGGGTAGATTTATATAAGGGAGAAACACATGTATTATTTATTAACTTTTATTTTTTTATTTAGTAGCATTTTTTCAATTCCATATGAGGAAGGAGAGTATGTAAATGAAGATCATCAAAATATTACTAAAGAAACCTGCTATGCTGGCAATGGATATGTAGATGGAGACCCTTGGAAGCTTGCTGATTGGAATGGACAATTAAATGGTGGCCATTATAATATAGTTTATATTGAAATGGCAGCTTCATGGTGAGGACCTTGTTATAGTAAGCATAATGGTCAGGGTGGCCAAGTGCACCAAATGTTTGAGGATTATGATAATGTAAAATTTTTGATTGCATTTTCTGATCCAAACCAACCGTATACTTGTCGTGAATGGGGACAAATGCCAGATGGAGGATCATCGCAAATTATTTCAGATACTAATTCTTCAATTTGGGGGTTATTCCAATCTGGTGGAGCATTCCCTAGTAGCGCACTTTTAAATCATGAAATGATGGTTTATGATAAGAATCCTAGTATATTTGCATTGGATGATATTATTCCAGAACTAATTGAGAACATTCCAGATCCAGACCCATGTAGTGGCGTTTCATATGGAGATATTAATTATGATGGAGTAATTAATATTGTAGATGCAATTTTTATTATTCAATACATATTAGGTAATAATATTTCTGGAGAATGCATACCTGATATTAATCAAGATGGTATTGTAGATGTTACTGATATTGTAACATTATTAACTTTT
>JAAZYZ010000067.1 GCA_014239355.1 Fidelibacterota bacterium | reverse complement strand
TTTTGCCCTGCAGGAAATACATCTATAATTCTATCTATAGTTTTAACTGCATTAGATGTATGTAAAGTAGATAAAACTAAATGACCAGTTTCTGCAGCAGTTAATGCTAATTGTATTGTCTCAATGTCTCTCATCTCACCTACTAATATCACATCAGGATCTTCCCTTAACGCTGATTTTAATGCATTAGCAAAAGAATGAGTTGAATGCCCTAATTCTCTTTGATTAATCAATGATTTAATAGAGCTATGATAATATTCAACAGGGTCTTCAACCGTAATAATATGTTTATTTTTATTTTCATTGATATGATTAATCATAGCAGCTAATGTTGTAGATTTCCCACTTCCCGTTGGTCCTGTTAATAATACTAAACCTTTATCTAAAAAAGCTAATTGATTAATGATAGGGGGAATAGACAATTCATCAGATGATAGAATAGAAGATGGGATAATTCTAAAAGCTGCAGCTAACCCATTAATTTGATTAAAGAAATTAACTCTAAATCTTCCGAAATTCTCTAATTCATATGAAAAGTCAATTTCTAACTGATCTGATAGGATTTTATTTTGATTATTATTTAAAACTTCTTTACTGATATTTAACATATTTTCATCAGTCATTACAGGTAATTGAAGAGTTTGCATTACGCCATCAATTCTTACCATTGGAATAGATCCACTACTTAGATGTAAATCAGAAGCTTTAGCTTCAACAGCATATTTCAATAATTCATTTATACTAGCGGACATTATTCAGAAGCCTCAAAACCATAACCTGAAAATTCACCCGTTAATCTATCAAATCTTACTTCTTTTCCAGCTCCGCCATCCATCTCATCTGAGCTAGTTGCAATAAACATATCACCAGAAATTTCAACCTTCCATTTGCGTTTTTGTGCGTCACTAACATCAATAAAAGCCTTTGACTCTAATTCATCCAGTGTAGTTTGCTGCCCTCCATGCATTGCCTCATACATTTCAGATGCTCCAGCAACTTCTTTTAATAATAATTGTGCTTCACTTCCATAACCTTTATCAACATATCCTCTATATGAAACAAACGCTAATCCTGCTAGAATCGCAACAATAACTAATACTACCAAGATTTCTACCAATGTAAAGCCTTGGCTCATTTTTTCTTTTATTTTTTTTAACTTACCAAACATAAAACCCCCAACATTAATTTTTAAGTACCATTGTATCCTCATAATATAGTCCTAATTAAACAATATTTTAAATTAATAAGTGATGTATTTTGTAAAAGATTGTAATATGTTTTAGAGGTGATTAGAGCTACTACAAATATTGACTTAAACTAATATCTATTTTTTTGAGAATAATTGCCTGTTTCGTTCAAATAATATTGCACTAATTGTAGCAGAAACATTTAAAGAGTTTGTGGTTCCTAACATGGGTATAGTTGTCGTTGCATCACAATGCTTTAATGTATTACTTCTAATCCCTTTTCCTTCGCTACCAAAAATAAGAACTATTTTTCCAGAATAATCTAAATCATACCAACTAGAAGCTTCTAAACCATTCTCAACACCAATAACCCAAAAACCCTCTTTTTTAAGAGTTTTTAAAGTTTGACTAATATTACCAATATTATAAATTGGCAAACTTAAAAAAGCACCTTGACTAACCTGAAGAACTGAATTTGTTACACCAACACTCCTATGATGAGGTAATAATATTCCATCTATGCCAGCACATTCAGAAGTTCTAATAATCTGACCTAAATTTTGAGGATCTTCTATTGATTCAGGAATTAATAAACACATATTTGTATTTGAAAATTGAGGTAACATATTATAAGGTTTAAAGTGAAAATTAATTACTATTCCTTGAGAACGTATGTCATTAAATTTATTATTGAAATCATATTTATTTAGAATTGTGCATTTTTCTTTAATATTGACAATATTTTTTTTGATATAATCATTTCTAAGAGCGTTTCCATCTTTAAGTAAAAAAATTGAATTGATTTGTTCTTTTTTTAACCTTAATAGCTCACAAGAATTATTAATTCCATAAATGGTGTAAAATTGATTATTATTTTTATTTTTCATTTTTTTAATTATTTAATTGTAAAAATATTATCAGATAAACCTATCTCTTTTGAATTAGAAGATGAAATAATTTTGATTAAACATTTTTTACTGCTAACATTATCTGGAATAACCCAATTATACATACCATTATTATCAATATTTTGAACAATATCAATCCATTTTTTACCACCATCTACTGAATAAAGTATATCTACTTTGTTAATACCTTTTTTTATATCTTCCCAATAAATAAAAGTAGATGTTCCTTTGTAAATCAAATCTCCTCCATTAGGAGTAATAATATTAAATGCTTTAACTGTACCCTTAATTGAAAACAAACCATCGCTAACATCAAAAATATCTTTATTTATATTACTCTGAACTTTTATCTTACATGCATCACTAGATTTAGTATTATTTTTGATAATCCAATCATATGTTCCAGAATTAGGTGCTCCTAACTCTACAATCTCCCAGTTACTACCACCATCAATTGAATAATAAATATCAATGGTTTTATCATATATTTTTTTAATACTCCATAAAATATTTACTTTATCACCAATTCTAAATTGTTCAGAACCATTTGGAGTTAATAAAGCTAAATTAATGCTCTGCTCTAAGATAGTAAACTTTTTAATATCAGTAATAGTATTATCAGATTTTAATTCTGCTTTAATTAGAATATTATTAAAACCTTTTATTGACGGTACATTCCACAAATATTTTGAACTCTTAATTTTTTTATCAATTTTAATCCATTTAATTCCTTTTGATAAAGAATAATATAAATCATAAGAATTATTATTTGTATTTTTGAGATTAGTCTGTATATAAAATGGCATATTAGTCTTAACAGTATCTTTTATATTGTTTATTATGTTTATAAAAGGTGCTGGATTAATTTTATAAGCCCCTAAATCATCAATAAAATTATACTCTGCATTAATAACTAAAATCTTTAATAAACATGAATTAGCTAATTTATCTAAATTAGGAATATCCCAATCATAATATTTCTTTGATATTTCTACCTGATCAATCAATATCCAATCTTTACCTGAATTAATTGAATAATAAATTTGACCCATTTTATCATCTAGATGTTTACTATTCCAAATAATTTTCTTTATATCACTATATTCATATTCATTCTGACTATCAAACAAGAGCGTTAAATCACCTTTAGGTCTTTCAATTTTAAAAGTACCTTCAGATGTAGCAAAATTATCTACTTCATAAGATTCCATGATTTTTATTTTACAATTTGAAGATGTTTTGCTAATAAATGGAATTTTAATCTTTTTGCTTTTAGAATCTAATATATTACTAAGAATAGGCTTCCAATTCTTACCATTATCAATTGATAATAAAATATCTATATATTCATTTGAAAGGTTATAACTCTGCCAATTCAGATTGATTGAATCAAGAGCTGAATACATTTGACTATTTAGATTATTTTCAATTATAATTAAAGGCTTCTCAGTTATTTTAATGCTAAATTTAGATACTGAATAAATTTCTGGCTGAACAGAACTTTCAATTTTGAATATACAATCAATAGTTCTTAAACTAGGGACAATCCAATTATAATACCCTTTATTAGAAACATCAATAGCAATAGGTTTCCATTTAGAACCCCCATTATCTGAGTAATATAAATTTACTCTATTTTCTCTTATATTTTTGGAATCCCAAATTATTTTATAACTTGATTTATCTTCAATTACTAATCCCTCTTGTTCTGGAACATTAATTTTAATTTCAGGATTTCCATATAAAATAAAATGTCCTTCACTAATATCATGAATTCTTACATTGTTTGAAAGCTCAATTTTTATTTTTGAAAAAAATGAAGTAGTATCAAATACAGGTAAAACCCAATTAAATTGACCGTTATTAGGTAAAGCTCTATCTATAGTTTTCCAAGAGAGGCCTTTATCTCTAGAGTAATAAATATTAACTTTTTTACCTCTTACATTTATAACATTCCAATTTATTATCATATTTTCATTTGTATAATATTTTTGTTTATTAATTGGATTTGAAATTTTTAACTTAGATAATTTTGAGATTGTGAATACCTGTTCAGAAATATCATAAATATTCTCATTTTCTACGGCAACTATTTTAATTTTACAATCTTCAGATTCAATAGTAGGAGTTTTCCAAAAATATTCGTTTGTATTTAACACTCTAGATTCTAACCTATCCCACGTTCTCCCATTATTACTTGAAAATAATATTTTAAATAAATCTGATTTTAATCCATTAGAATTCCATTTGATATTATATCTAGATCCAGATTCAATAAGCTCTCCACCATTTGGAGTTGTTATTTGAATTTTATTTGTTTCATTTACAATAGTAAATTTTTTAGAAATCTGAGTTGCTTTTCCAGAATTTGTAGTAATTTTAATAAAACAATCATAAAAGATATCATCTAGATGAGGAACATCCCATATATAAAGCCCAGAATCAACCATTCTATCTACTAAAACTTTCCAATTATGGCCATCATCTATAGAGTAGTATACATTGATAAGTTCATTACCTATTTTTTTTGATTTCCATACAATTTTAGCTTTTTCTCCACCTGAAAAAACTATTTGATCTCCTGGAGAAATAATGTTTATATATGGACCATCAATAGTAAAACTTTTTCTTGAAACACCCATTGATGATCCATCAAAATTTTCAATTTTTATTAAACATTCTTTACTATTTATAGAAGGGACTTCCCAATTATAAGCACCATCATTCTCAGTAATAGCTAACAGCTCCCAAGTAAATCCAGAGTCAGAAGAAAGATATATTTTAATTTTATCAGATATATTTGATTTTTTAGCTGGCTTCCACTTTATCTGATGAATAGAACCTATTTTTAGTTTTGATCTGCTTCTTGGAGATTTAATTTTTATATTCGATATAGAAAAAGCAAAACTAAAAATAATTATAGCAAAAATATATTTATAATAATTTTTAATTATATACTCTCTTATCTATAAGATGATTTATTCGATGGAGTATCTAAAAATTTTAAAATATCAGTTATAAGAGCTGAAGTCCAATATTCTCCAATTATAGCACTAGGATAGCCTCTAACTACAAAACCATCTCTATTTATCAAATAGCTTAAGGGGACTGAGTTTACTCCATAATTTCTATTTATATCATTCATTATATCTGGAGTCGAATATAAAATTTTATAATCCACATCAAATTTTGTTTGAAATTTATCTAATTGCTGCTTAGTGTCACTAACACTAACCCCTAATATCTCAAAACCTCTATCTTTATATTTAGCATAAAGTTCATTAAACTCTGGTATTTCAACTATACATGGTCCACACCATGTAGCCCAAAAATTTAACAATACAACATCTCCATTAAAATCACTCAATTTTACTGTAGAGTCTAATTCATCGCCTAAAACATTCAATTCAAAATCATAAATAGGAATATACTCTGGCTCTTTTTGATTAACTTGTGCATCACTACCATATGGAGTAGAATTAGATAAAATTATAGAAATATTAATTAAAATTAATATAATAAAATTCATCTATTTAATTCCTTTTTTTAAAAACTTATAAAATTCATCTTCGCTACAATACCCTATTGGATCTGATAATATATTTTCATCATAATCAATAATAACATATAGTGGTTGAGCAGCATTATTAAATTTTTTGGTTTGAATCTGTAAATTCTTTAACCCTAATTGTTTTATAACTTTTTCATCATCATATAGCCAATCATCTTCATTTAATTGATATTTACTATCAACAAATAAAGATACTATCACAAAATCATTTTTTAACATTTCTAAAATGTGAGGTTTTGACCAAACATTATGCTCCATTAATCTGCAGTTTTCACATGCAAAACCTGTGAAATCTAAAAAGAGTGGCTTGTTTACTTTCTTTGCATATTCAATAGCTTCATCATAATCAAAAAACCCCTTTAATCCCAAGGGCATTTTAAAGTTTTTTAAATTTTGATATTTAACTTCAGAAGGGAAATCTTTATATGTTTTTCCTGATTCGATCTGATCAAAACGTTCTGTTATGTCAAATTCTTGAGTACTAGGTGGAGGCAAATATCCACTCAACCAAGATAGAGGTGCACCAAACATTCCGGGAAAGATTGCTATTACAAAAGAAAAAGATGCAATCGCTAAAAATAATCGAACAATTCCTATTCTATCATTATCATTATCATGATAAAGCTTTATTTTACCTAACAGATAAAAACCTAATAATAAAAATATAACAATCCATATTGATAAATAAATTTCTCTATTTAATATGCCCCATTGATTTGTCAAATCTGCCTTACTTAAGAATTTCAAACTAAATGCTAACTCTATAAAACCAAGAAATACTTTAATTGAGTTTAAATTAAACCCTTTAGGTAAATTATCGAGAGACCTAGGGAAAGTCGCCGTTAAAGTAAAAACTAATGCAAAAGATAAAGAAAAACCAAGCATACCAATAATTGGTTTTAAAAATTCACCATCAGCAGATAATATCAAAACACTACCGACTATAGGGGCAGTACATGAAAAACTGATTAAAACAAGTGTAAATGCCATAAAAAATATTCCAATTATGCCACCTTGGTCTGCTTTTTTATTCATTTTATTTAAAAGTGCATTTGGAAGCGTAATTTCAAAAGCACCAAAAAATGATAATGCAAATATAAAAAATATAAAGAAAAATACTAAATTTGCTATAGCACTAGTCGCTAAAGCATTTAATGCTGAAGCCCCTAGTATAAATGAAAAACCAAGCCCTAATATTATAAAAATCAAAATTATTGATAACCCATAAATAATTGGTCCAGACTGAGATTGCTTTTTATCACCTTTATTTGTAAAAAATGAAACTGTTAAAGGAATCATTGGAAATACACAAGGTGTAAATATTGCAGCAAGACCTGCAATGAAAGCACCTAAAAAGAAATTAAATAATGATTGAGGACTACCTCCTTTAATATCATTTTGTTTAATATCAACATAACTATGTTTTTCTCCATCGTGATATCCAATATTTTGTTTATATAATTTATTGTATTTAATAAATGGATTTGGTTCAATATATTTTTTTTCTAAACTAATTAAATCATTTTCTTCCCAATATATATCTGTATTACCTGTACCTAAAGGTGACAATAAAGTATCTGTAGTAAAAATATGATATCCAGGATTAATTTTAAAATTAACAGTATATTTAACTGATGATTCATCTTTAGGACTAAAACCCTCTATTTCTATTTTACCCCAATCAGGGATAAATGGATTATCATTTTCTATAATTGATAAATTGTCAGTAATTAAAAAACCAAAATCTTCATATAAAATAGATTCAGAAAAATCAATATTTTGATTAAAAGAAGGGTCAAAAATTAAATGAGAAATATCCTGAAATACAGGAATACAAGCATTAGAATCACAAGCCTGAAAGCTAATAAAACCTTCAAGTTCTATTTTACCTTGATTCACATTAATAACATCAACAATATTTTGATTTATATCATATATTCTAGATATAGCTACATTTCCACTACTAAAAATGACAGCAAAAAACATAATTGATACTAATTTATAAAAAATTTTCATAATTCATCCTTATTAATTACTCTTATTTTTTTTATTATTATAGGAACAACAGGATTATCACTTCTTAATTTGTTAAGCATTTCTCTTGAATATTCACTTTTTTCTCTATTTGTAGGAATTTTATAAAATATTGGTTGTCTTGTCCTAGGGTTATCTAATCTAATCCAATCTTTTGTATTTTCTTCTTTAGGAATTGACTTAGCCCCTAAATCCATTGCATACTTCTTATCAGTTGGTGAGTTTACAATATGATCTATAATTCCAATTTTTTCAGTAATTTTTCCAAAAGCAGTATATTCACCATCTAAATGAGACTGATTTGAAACACATATAAAGAATTGACTCCCAGCTGAATTTGGATTAGATGATCTAGCCATTGATATAATTCCTCTAGTATGTTTAATATCATTAAACTCAGCATCTACTGTCCATCCTGGATTGCCTGTACCATCATTTGGTTTTTTACCATCTCTTGATAAGATATCGCCACCTTGAATCATAAAATTAGGTATAACTCTATGAAATTTAGTTCCATCATAAAAACCACTATTAGCTAATTTTTTAAAATTTAAGCAATGATTTGGTGCCTTGTCATTATAAAAAATTCCTTCAAATGTCCCAATAGTTGTTTCAAAAATGATAATGTCATTAACAGATACAGGCTTAGGAATATAATTTTTAGCTGCTTCCTTTATTTTCTCAATTTCATAATCAGGAATTGGTCTATATAATTGATCTGTCATAGCTTTAGGAATAACACTACCTAAATTAATACCTTTTTCAAGATCAAATCTTGGAGGAAGCTTTTTATCTTCATTATTTTGATTTGAAAAAATTAAACTAAGAATAATTATAAAAATACTGTAATTCATTTTAAGATTTTTTACCTGACCTACCTCTTTCAGTAATTGGATTATTATTTTTACATTGAGGACATTCTGAAACATCCCAACTTTGAACTGGAAATTGAACTAAAGGTGTATAGGGAACTCTAAAATCAATAGGCTCTTTATTTCTATCTAAAATACTTGTAATACCTACTATTTCACCTCCATATTTATTTACAACATCAATAAGTTCAAATATAGAACCACCTGTTGTTACAATATCTTCTACAATAAGTACTTTTGAATTTTTGTCAATTTCAAAACCTCTACGTAGCTCCATTATACTATTAACTCGTTCAGTGAAAATATGTTTCACATTAAGTTTTCTGCCTACTCCACCAGAAATAAGAATACCTCCAACTGCAGCCCCTAAAATTAAATTAATTTCTTTATTTTTATGTAAATCTGCCATTGTTTGACAAACAAAATCTAAAGATTCAGGTTGTTCTATAAGTCTAAATTTTTCTACATATTTATTACTATGTTTACCTGAGGTTAATAAAAAATGTCCATCTAAAATTGCACCTGTATTTTGTAGTATATCTAAAACTTTATTCATTAGAACCTAAATATTTATTTATGTTTTTATTATAACCTACTGCCGCTGAACGAATATCATCTAAAGTTTGATTTTTAGCATAAATGATAGATCTAGATACATTGATAATTCCTGTACCTTTTTTTTATTAGATATTCTAACTGACTCTTCTAAACTACCACCTTGTGCCCCAATCCCAGGAACTAACCAATTTAAAGATGGAGCAACTTCTCTTATTTTCTTCATCTCTTCCTTTTTAGTAGCACCAACTACTAAACCAAGATTATTATTTTCATTTAAAGACAAAGCTAGTTTAGCAACATCTTCATATAAATAACTGCCATTTGATAATTTATACTGAAAATCAATTGCACTGGGGTTAGATGTTAAACATAATAAATAGACTCCCTTCTCAGGATTGTAAATAAATGGTTCAATTGAATTAGTGCCCATATAGGGAGCTATTGTGATAGCATCAAAATCATAATATTCAAAAATTGATTGTGCATAGTTCGCAGAGGTATTACCAATATCACCTCTCTTTGCATCGGCAATAACTAGAGATCTTTTATCTATATGAGACACAATATTTTCAAGTAGCTTCATTCCTGAAGGTCCATACTTTTCATAGAATGCAAAATTAGGTTTATAAACTGCACAAATATCATAAGTACAATCAATTACATCTTTTATAAAACCTTCTAATGAGCTTAAATCCTGTATGTTTTTATTAATCATTTTATCTAAATCAAAATCTAAACCAATACATAAATGACTCTGCTTAGTTTGGCAACATACTTCTAATCTATTATAATAGTTAGTTTTCATATGTATATAATATAAAAATTATTTTTAAATCTATTTTAAGAAAAGTGATTTTAAATGACTCATTTATATTTATAAATTTAAAGATATTAAAAAAGGTAAAAAAATATCAATAACTCATTAGAAAAAACAAAAATTATTGCCTCATCTAATAATAACTTTAATATTGAACTTGTTCAGCATCTTGGAAATGAATCAATAAATGATATTATAGCCATAGCAGAAGATTTAAAAAAAATCTATGGACCAAACTCATTGTTGGATGAAAATAATATACATAAATATTTTAACGAAAAAACTCTACCTTTTATAGCAAGATATCAAAATAAAATCATTGGTTTTATCATTGGAGCTCCACTAGAAAAATTTAATAACCAAGCCTGGGTTCATCATGATCACAATTTAAATAAAAAAAATACCCTGTATACATGTGCTTTTATATTTAAAAAAGAATTTAGAAAAAAAAGTGGTTTTTCTAAAACACTAAAAAAAGTTTATACTAGCTGGGCAAAAAAAAGAGGGTTTAAGTATATTACAGGACACGTTAATAAAAATATTAACTTGAATGGTGATATAAAAATAATTAAAGAATTTCAAAAATGGTTTGATTCAAAGGAACCCTTTATTTACTATAGAAAAAAAATATAGCTAATAATTATTTAAAAAATCTACTATTTCTCATTTTTAAATAACTACTTTTTTACAAATTGTAATAATACTATTATATTTTGGGGATAATTTTTATCTTTTTAGGTAAGAATTTTAAATTTTAATATGAAAAATCTGATATTATATATTATTGTTACATGTTTAGCCTTCTCTATAACTCTTCAGGAGGCCTATAATGGTGCTGAGGCTGAAAATGGTTATGACAAGTATGTTGTTCTAGAACCAAATCAAATCTATGATGGAGGGCTTGGAATGTTTGAGGGGAATACCTACATCAATTGCCAAGGTTCAACTATAAACTTACTAGGAGGTGCTGGGGTTTGGATATTTGCCGATGATTACTACAATGCGACTCTAGATATTGAATACTGCACAGTATTTGATGGAGAAACCTATGGTATTAATTATATGGGTACAAGCTCAGGTAATGTATCTAATTGTAATTTTATTTCAAATGACATAGGATTAGTCCTAATGGATTATAGTGAAGTCAATTTAAAAAATTCAAATTTTATCAATAATCATACCTATGGATTGGGAATTATATCAGAGGAACCTGTTCTGAATGTTACTTACTCAAACTTTTGGGATAATCTAGAGGGTGATTGCATGGAAAATTGTCCTGGCTGAGGAAGCATATGGACTCCGTGGGAGCCTGAACCTGGAACTGGAATTATTTATCAGAATCCTCTATTTGAAAATTTAAATGATTTAAATTTTAATTTAACTGATAATTCACCATGCATTGATTCAGGTGATCCTAATGATACCGACCCTGACAGCTCTGTTAGAGACATAGGCGCCATAATATTCTCAAGTTATGAACTTGGAGACTGTTCTCAAGATAATAATCTCAATGTTCTTGATGTTATATTTATAATTAATAATTGTATTTTTAATAATGATGAAATATGTAGCAGCTGTAGTGATGTTGATCAAAATAATACGATTAATGTCCTTGATGTGATAACATTAATTAATATCATTCTACAGATTAATTAGTTTTCCATTTTTGATTATTTTAAATAATCTTTCAGAATTAAACCAGTAAGGAATCTCATAAATATTTTCTATATCCCAGAATAACAAATCAGCATTATAATCTTCTTTTATTAAACCAATTTCTGAAGATCTATTAACTGCTCTAGCTGCATTATAGGTAATAGCTTTAAATGCTTGATCAAATGTCATATTGCAGTATGACATGGCTAGAAACATAATTTGAGGTAAGGAATTAATTGTACAAGAACCTGGATTAAAATCAGTAGCCAAAGCAACTTCACATCCAGCATTAATCATTTTTTTAGCATCAACATAATTTTTTTGGCCTAGAAAAAAGGTTGTCCCAGGAAGAATAACACCCACAACATCCGAATCAGCCATTTGTTTAAACATTTTTTGATTACTTGCCATTAGATGATCAGCTGAAATAGCCTTTAATCTGATTGCGAGCTCTAAACCCCTTGAATCTTCAAATTCATCTGCATGTAATCTTGGAATAAAGCCATATTTTTTAGCAGTTTTAAGAATTCTAGAAGAGTCATCAAAATCAAAGTAACCATTTTCACAAAAAACATCACAAAACTCTGCTAATTTTAGCTCTGAAACTTTGGGAATCATCTCATTGCAGATTAAATCTATGTAAGCACTTTTATCATTTTTGTATTCACTTGGAATTGCATGTGCTCCTAGGAAAGTTGGAATTAAATCCAGTATATGATTTTGATTAATTCGTTTAATAATATTAAGAGACTTAATCTCATCATTTACGGAAAGCCCATATCCTGATTTTGCCTCTAAAGTAGTTGTCCCATTAAACAAAAATTGATCCATACGATTAATGCATGACTGATACAAACTATTTTCATCTTCTTGTCTTAAGCTTGAAACTGAGCTGTTAATCCCTCCCCCTTTAGAAGCTATTTCTAAATAGGTAGAACCCGATGCCCTAAGATTAAATTCCTTTGCTCTATTATTGCTAAAAATAGGGTGAGTGTGACAATCAATAAATCCTGGAGTTATTATGGAATTTTCTGCATCAATTTCTTGATCAAAAGGTAGATCTTGATCTGTGATTTTAAAGATTTTTTTATCTTTTAAATAAATTGATTGATTATCAATATAAATAAGTTTATTCTCATTAATATCCCAGGTTACAATCGATTTTATATTTAATATTTTAATCATTTATATTTGGAACATCTAAATTTCGTTCCCTAGCTGTTTCAATAGCTTTACTATATCCCGCATCTACATGGCGTGCCACACCAATGCCCGGATCGTTTGTAAGTACTCGATTTAATCTTTTTTTAGTATGTTCTTCTCCATCAGCTACAATAACAACGCCAGAATGTATAGAATAACCTAAACCCACACCACCTCCATGATGAATAGATGTCCAGCTTGATCCCCCAGCAGTACTTAATAATGCATTTAAAACAGGCCAATCTGCAACTGCATCAGACCCATCTTTCATAGCTTCAGTTTCGCGATTTGGGGAAGCAACAGAACCACAATCAAGATGATCTCTACCAATTACAATTGGAGCTTTAAGCTCTCCATTTTTAACCATATCATTTATCGCTTCACCAAATATATTTCTTTCTCGATACCCTAACCAACATATCCTAGCTGGCAACCCTTGAAATTGCACTTTTTTTTGTGCCATGTTAATCCATCTAGCTAGCAACTTATCTTCAGGGAAAAGTTCTAAGGCTTTTGCATCAGTTTTATAAATATCTTCTGGATCACCCGATAAAGCAACCCATCTAAAAGGTCCTTTTCCTTCACAAAATAAAGGTCTTATATAAGCAGGAACAAACCCCGGATAATCAAAAGCATTCTCTATATTACCATTATCTTTTGCTTGTCCTCTAAGATTATTCCCATAATCAAAAACAATAGAACCTTTTTCTTGAAAATCAAGCATAGCCTGACAATGCTTACTCATAGATTTATATGAAAGTTTTAAATATTCTTCTGAATCATTCTTTCTAAGCTCTAATGCCTCTTTGTAGCTTATTTGATGGGGAACATATCAATGCAATTCATCATGAGCAGAGGTTTGGTCTGTTACAATCTCTGGAATAATATTTTTATCTAAAAATTTAGGAAATATCTCAGCGGCATTACCAATTAGGCCAATTGATAAAGCTTCTTTTTTTTCTTTGGCTTTATTTGCAATATTAATTGCTTCAGAAAAATTACTACATTTTATATCTAAGTAGGCAGTTTCAATCCTTCTATCAATACGATGTTCATCAATCTCAACTGTTATATTGACCCCTTCATTCATGGTTACAGCAAGTGGCTGAGCACCACCCATTCCACCTAAACCTGCAGTTAAAGTTAGAGTACCTTTTAGAGAGCCGTTAAAGTGTTGATTAGCTAATTCTGCTAATGTTTCATAGGTTCCCTGTAAAATGCCCTGAGTTCCAATATATATCCAGCTCCCTGCCGTCATTTGTCCATACATCATCAGACCTTTTTTATCAAGTTCTCTAAAATGCTCCCAATTAGCCCAATTAGGGACAAGCATAGAATTCGAAATTAGTACTCTTGGAGAATACTCATGAGTTTTAAAAACCGCAACGGCCTTCCCAGATTGAATTAATACAGTCTCATCATTTTCTAGCCTTTTTAAAGTATCTAATATTTCATAATAACATTCCCAGTTTCTAGCTGCTTTACCAAGGCCCCCATAAACAATAAGTTCATTATTATTTTCTGCAACATTAGGATCTAAATTATTTTGGATCATCCTATATGCAGCTTCTTGTTGCCAACCTTTACAATTTAATTTGTTACCTATAGGAGATTTTATATCTTTATATTTCATGACTATTATTTTTTCCCTTCAGAAAATATTTCTAAATACAATGTGGGATTAAAACTGTAATATTCAGATGAAAAAATAGCAACTCCAGGAAAAGAAAAATCTCTAGTATTTTGAACTTGTTGTTTTATCAAATCGATATCTCTCAATCTTGTCTTACCCAAATTTTGTTCTATAGTATTAATTCCTATATATATATTATTAATGTTTTGAGAACTATAAAAATATTTATATATATTCCATAAATTATTACTGAAAGATTCCGTATCAGAATAATAATTCATTACGACTGCAAAATCTATAAAATTATTATTTAACCATTTATCCCAATTTTGATTCCATCGTATTTTAGCCTCATATATATCAGGTTTTACTGCAACAGATAATTTTATGTTTTTGGATTTAATTTGATTATAATTAGTTATTAAACCATTCAAACCTTTAATAAGTGAATCAATATGATTATTTTTAAACTCTACCCATTTTCCTTTGATAAAATGAATTGAATCATTCAATTCAAAATTAATAGAAGATGTATTTTTATTTAAATGAATTGGGTCAATATTATATGTATCATAAAATAGCTTTCTACCTATATAATTATAGCCATACATACTATCCTTATATCTAAAATAATCTAAATGAATACCATGAAATTTTCCTTTATAATCATCTAACAATTTTTCTACAATATTTTCTATATAAATATTGACTTCCTGATTAAGCGGTGATAAATAAATGCCTGAAAAATTATTTAATGTTGACTGAAATTCAAAATTATAATCTGAATGACCATTTATATCTGAAGCAAACCAATCTTTATGGTTTTCTTTTAATTTATAAAAAATATGCTGTGATTCAGGAGGCCAAGTTGATGACCATATCTTATATGCATTAATCCAAATATGTATTTCAATATCATATAAATTAGACCAATATAAAGCTGCATTTAAAGGGTCAAAATCTAATTTTTTATTTTGATTACTAATAAATGGATTATATCTATAATCATTATGGATATCAAGTTGTAAAAAAATAATTTTATAACCAGACCTATATGCATTTGAAATGATATCTTTAGTAGATTTTTCATCATTCACCTGTTCAGTTTTTATCCATAGGCATTTATTAAAATCATTATTAACCTGATTTGAAAATATAAAATTAAAAAAAAAGGCTATAATAATAGCCCTATAAAAATTAAAATAATATTTTTTGTTTGAATTTGTAATCAATTATTTGTCTTTTTTCTCTTTATTTTGAGTTTCTTCATCAGCCTCTTCCTCAGAGTTTTTTAAAGAAACGAATTCGATTAAAGCTTTAATAGCATCATCATTTTTTCTGTTATCAAGCTTAATGACTCTTGTATAACCACCATTTCTACTAGAATATTGTGGTGCTATATTATGAATTAATTCATTTGCCACAGATTTACTTAATTTGCCAATTATTTTACTTTGTATAAGTCTTCTTCCATGCACATCATTCTTTTTAGCATAAGTAACTAATCTCTCAATATAGCTTTGCAATTCTTTTGCTTTAGGGTGAGTAGTTATAATTCGCTTATTTATTACTAAAGAAGCTGCCATGTTGCTAAATAAAGCTTTTCTATGACTTGCTGTTCTATTTAATTTTCTGCCTTTTTTTTGATGCCTCATAAAAAACCTCTTATTCTGATTCCATTAATTCTGTTATATCCATACCAAAGCTTAATCCTAATTGACCAAGTTTTTCAACTAATTCTGTTAATGATTTTCTACCAAAATTTTTGTATTTCAGCATTTCACTTTCTTCTTTTGATACAAGTTCAGATATCTTAAAAATACCAGCAGCTTGCAAACAATTGTGACTTCTTACAGACAGTTCCATTTCATCAATGGTTTTAGATAATATAGTTTTTAACTGTAGAGCTTCATTTATTTCATCATCATTTACTGCTTTAATTGATAATGAATCATCAAACATAAAAAACTGCATTTGCTGTCTTAAAATATTTGCAGAATGATTCATTGCATCTTTAGGCTTAGTTGCTCCATTACTTTCTATTTTCATAGTTAATCTTTCTTGACCTTCTGTAGAGGTAGCTATAGATTCAACATTCCATGATACATTTGAAATTGGATTAAATATAGAATCCATAGGAATAGTACCTATAATATCATCTGACCTTTTATTTTTATTAGCTACAGAATAACCTTTCCCTCTTGAAATTCTTATATCAATATTTAATTTACCTTTATCATTTAAAGTTGCAATTAAATGATCTGGATTCAATACTTCAAAATCATTAATTTTATCAGCAATATGTTTAGCTTTAAACTGAAGAGGCCCCTCTAAAGATAGAGAAATTTGTTCTGGACCATCATTTACAATTTTAAAAATAACGCCCTTAAGATTTAAAATAATATCAGAAACATCTTCTAAGATACCTTTTAAAACTGAAAATTCATGATCTGCACCATCTATTTTTACAGATACTATTGCAGCTCCTGGAACGGATGTCATAAGAGTTCTCCTTAATGCATTACCAATAGTTACTCCATATCCACGCTCAAAAGGTTCAGCTACAATCTTTACAGAATTATCTGTATCTTCGGTAAAGTTAATTTTAATATCTTCAAAATGTTTAGAACTCATTCTATTTTCCCTTCATTAATAAAAATTTTATTTAGAATACAACTCAACAACTAGCTGCTCATTAATTGGTTCCAAAATTTGTTCTCTTTCTGGAACGGATTCAAAATATCCTGCCATTTTAGCTTTATCAATTCTTAACCATGGCATTGGATTATCTGCATTAACTCTTCTCATAGAATCATGAAATACCTGCATTCTTCTACTTTTTTCTCTAACTTGAATTACATCACCTTCTTTTAATCCATATGAAGGAATATTAACACTTCTATTATTAACTAAAATATGCTTATGTACAACGAGCTGACGAGCTCCTCTTCTAGTTGAAGAAAAACCTAAACGATACAAAGTATTATCTAATCTAGATTCAAGCATAATAAGCAGATTATGACCAGTTGCACCTTTTTTAGCAGCTGATTTTTTAAAATAATTTCTAAATTGCTTTTCTAAAACACCATACAAATACTTTATTCTCTGTTTTTCACGTAACTGAATTCCGTAATTTGATAGTTTAATTCTTTGATTTGGACCATGTTGCCCAGGAATATAATTCCTTCTAGGATTTGAAAATTTTGGAGATTCAAATACTGCAAAATCTAATCTTCTACACTTTCTTAATCTTGGTCCTCTATATCTTGCCATTTAAAAATCCTTTCATTTATACTCTTCTCTTTTTTGGAGGTCTACATCCATTATGAGGAATTGGAGTAATATCCATAATTTTAGTAACTTTTAATCCAGAAGTACGTAAAGCTCTAATTGCAGCTTCTCTTCCTCCTCCAGGACCTTTAATTCTAACTTCCACTGAAACTAAACCTCTTGAAATAGCTGCTTCAACTGCTTTTTGAGTTGCTTGGGTTGCTGCAAAAGGTGTACTTTTTTTAGATCCTTTAAAACCTAAAACACCTGCACTTGCCCATGATATTGTATTACCAAACTTATCAGTTAATGTAATAACAGTATTATTAAAAGTGGCTTTTATAAATGCTATACCATCTGAATCTACTTGAGCTTTTTTCTTATGAATTGTTTTAGCCAATATTCTCTCCTATTTTATAAATTAAACACCTTTTTTACCAGCAACAGTTTTTTTCTTACCTTTTCTGGTTCTAGAATTATTTTTGGTGTTCTGACCTCTAGAAGGCAAACCTTTTTTATGTCTCATACCTCTATAAGTACCAATATCCATTAACCTTTTAATATTTCTACCTGTAACACTTCTTAATTCTCCTTCAACATCATAATTAGAAATTTCATTTCTAATCAAAATAACTTGTTGATCATCTAATTCATGAACTCTGATATTTTTATCAATACCTACTTTATCCAAAATGTTACTTGAAGTTTTTGGACCTATACCATGAATATAAGTAAGTGCAAACTCTATTTTTTTATTTCTTGGTAAATCTATTCCCGCTATCCTAGCCAATTATCATTCCTCCAATTAACCTTGTCTTTGCTTATGCCTTGGGTTTTCACAAATTACTCGTAAAACACCTTTTCTTTTAATTATTTGGCATTTATTACATATTTTTTTTACTGATGCTCTAACTTTCATAATTCTTTCTTATTTATACCTATAAGTAATACGACCTTTTGTTAAATCATAAGGAGATAACTCTAATTTAACTTTATCACCAGGTAATATTTTAATATAATGCATTCTCATTTTACCTGAAATGTGCGCCAAAACCTGATGCCCATTTTCAAGCTTAACTTTAAACATTGCATTTGGCAATGTCTCTATAATTTCACCATCTATTTCTATTGCAGGTTCTTTAGCCATAATATTCTATATTGTTAATATTTCTACACCTTTTTCAGTTACTGCTACCGTATGTTCAAAATGAGCCGACAATTTTCCATCTAAAGTACATATAGTCCACCCATCTTCTTTTGTTATAATTTTATCAGATCCTTGATTCAACATAGGTTCAATCGCTAAACACATACCTTCTTTTATTTCTGGCCCTGTATTCATGCTTCCATAATTAGGGATTTGTGGTTCTTCATGAAGAGATTTACCTATACCATGACCTACCAAATCCTTAACAACTGAAAAATTATTTTTTTCAGCATAGCTTTGAACTGCATAACCTATATCACCTATAAATTTTCCTGATGAAACCTGATCGATACCAAGCATTAAACTTTGTTTAGTAATATCAATTATTTTTTTTCTATCTTTATCAATATTACCAATAGCAAAAGTTTTTGCATGATCTCCGTAATAATCTTCATATATGGAGCCAACATCAACACTTATAATTTGCCCCTCTTCAAGTTCCCTTTTTGAAGGAATACCATGTACTACTTCATCTTCAATTGAGACACACAAAGTGGCAGGAAAACCGTATAAACCTTTAAAACCTGGAATAGCACCTTTTGAGATAATAAATTCCTCAGCTATTTTATCCAAATCTAACGTAGTGATACCAGGAACAATTTTTTCTTCAATAAGAAACAAAGTGTCCCTAACGATTTTACATGCATAGTCCATACTTTTTATCTGATTTTTATTTTTTAATAAAATCAAAATATTTACCTATGTCAATCTTTCAGATAAAAGACTAATAACGTCTTCTACCTTTTATCTTACCTGATTTCAAAAAGCCTTCATAATTACGCATTAAAAGTTGCGCTTCAATTTGTTGTAATGTGTCTAATGCAACACCAACTAAAATTAAAATACTTGTACCACCAAAAAAACTAGCAGTATTAATATCAATACCTCCATTAGAAAATCTTGCAATTATATTTGGAAGTACAGCAATAAAACCTAAAAATACAGATGCTGGTAATGTTATTTTAGATAGAATATTATCAATAAATTCAGCTGTAGATTTTCCAGGCCTAACACCAGGTATAAATCCACCTTGTTTTTTCATATTATCAGCAACATCAACTGGATTAAAAGCAACAGCTGTATAAAAATATGTAAAACCTACAATCATTATGAATAAAAATATCATATATGGTATTGCAGTAAAATCACCAAAATTTCGTTGTAAAAACATACCAAAACCAGTATTAGGGAAAAAAGAGGCTAAACTAGTTGGTATAATAACTAATGCCTGTGCAAAAATAATAGGCATAACTCCAGCAGTTAAAATTTTAAGTGGTAAATGAGTTGCTTGACCACCATACATTTTTCTACCAACAATTCTTTTTGCATACGAAACTGGTATTTTTCTTACAGCTGTACTCATTAAAACAACAAACACAATAATACTAACTAATAAAATAATTGAAATAATAAAAGAAAAAGGATTAGTGGCTAAATTAGGGTCATCTGAAAAAAGATTAGAAAATTGTTGCATTGCTACTTTAGGTAAACTAGCAAGTATACCAACCATAATAATTAATGAAATTCCATTTCCAATACCATGATTTGTTATTTGTTCTCCTAACCACATAACAAAAACTGTACCTGTAACTAATATGACAGTTGTAATAAAATAAAACATTGTAGTGGGTTCAGAAACAAGATATCTACCTACTCCAGTACCATCAGAAACATCAAGAGATGTTAATAATACACATACACCAATAGCTTGAACAGATGCTATAAGCACAGTTCCATATCGAGTTAGTTGAGTTATTTTCTTTCTGCCTTCTGGTCCTTCTTTTTGTAATCTTTGAAAATATGGTACTACAGAACCTAATAACTGTATTATAATAGAAGCTGATATATATGGCATTATACCAAGAGCAAAAATAGAAAATTGAGAGAAGAAACCACCTGCAAATAAATTGTACAAACCAAAAATACTACCTGCTCCAGTCTCACTAAAAGCAATAAATTGCTTCACAACTTCTCTATCCACTCCTGGAACAAGAACTATGCCACCTAACCTAAAAACAAATAATAAAGCTGCTGTAAAAGCTATCTTATTCCTTAATTCAGGGACTTTAAATATATTTACAATTTTACTTATCATAAATAAATAACTTTTCCACCAGATTTTTCAATTTTTTGAATCGCAGATTGACTAAACGAATGAGCAGAAATTTCAACTGAACTATTCAAATCACCATTACCTAATATTTTTACTGGAATATTTTTTTTATTTATAACTCCCTTACTGTATAAAATATCAATATCTACTTTTTTTAACCCTAAACTTTCAATGACAGCCACATTTACTATTTGAACTTCTTTTGAAAAAATATTTGTAAAACCTCTCTTAGGTAAACGCCTTGCTAAGGACATTTGACCACCTTCAAAATGCAATCTTGAACTTGCACCCGACCTTGACTTATAGCCTTTATGTCCTTTACCTGCAGTACGTCCTTGGCCTGTAGCATTTCCTCTACCTATTCTTTTTCTATTTGAAACTGAACCTTTAGCAGGTGTTAATTCTGAAAGCTTCATTATTATAATTCCTCAATTCTAACTAGATAATTAACTGTATCAATCATTCCCATAATACTATCTGTAATATTATGTTCAACTGATTGATTAATCTTTTTTAAGCCTAAAGCTTCTAAAGTTCTTTTAGCCTTTTGTTTATATCCAATTGGGCTTTTAGTTAAAGTTATTTTTATTTTTTTATTCTTTGCCATTTTTTTACTCAAATAATTCTTTTAGTGAAATACCTCTTTGATGTGCAACTGCTAAAGGATCTTTTAATTGCTTTAATCCTGACTCAACAGCTTTCACAACGTTAATTGCATTAGTCGACCCTGTAGCTTTAGATAAAATATTAGAAACTCCCAATTGTTGCATAATCATACGAACAGGACCACCAGCAATAATACCAGTACCCTCAGAAGCTGGTTTTAATATTAATCTTACAGAACCATGTTTTAATCTTAACTCATGTGGAATAGTCCCATTTATAAGAGAAACTTTAAATAAATTTTTCTTTGCATTTTCTTTAGATTTATTAACTGCAGAAGCAACTTCATTAGCTTTACCAAAACCTATCCCTACATGTCCATTTCCATCACCGACACATACAATGCAATTAAATCTCATTCTTCTTCCACCTGTAGTAGCTTTTGTAACTTTATTTATTGCTATTACAGTTTCGTCTTGTAATTCTATTTCTGTTGGATTTATAAATTTATTCAATTTTTTACCTCTTAAAAATTAATGCCATTTTCTCTTAACTCTTCAGCAAATGCTTTTATTCTTCCATGGTATATATAACCATTTCTATCAAAAGTAATTGAAGTTATTTTATTTTTCTTCATTTTTTCTGATAAAGTTTTTGCAACTACTTTACTAGCTTCTGTTTTATTAGAGTTATTCAGTTTTTTACCTTTAGAAAGCTCATCAGAATTTGACGAAGAAGACAAAATAATGTTTCCATTTTCCACATCTAAAACTTGACCATAAATATGCTTATTAGAACGAAAAATAACTAATCTATGTTTATTATTAGATTTTCTTAATTTATTCTTAAGTCTTGTCTTTTTCTTTATCCAATTCTTTCTATCCATTATGCAGCACCTCCACCTACAGTTTTACCTGCTTTCTTACGAATGTGTTCATCCTTATATCGTATTCCTTTGCCTTTGTAAGGCTCAGGCTTCCTTATTTCTCTAACTCTAGCTGAAAATTGACCAACTAACTGTTTATCAATTCCTTTTATAACAATTTCTGTTGCTTTAGGAGTTTCAATTGAAAGCCCTTCAGGTTTTTGAATATATACAGCATGAGAAAAACCTACATTTAAAACTAAAAAATTTCCCTTACTTGCATCTGCTGTATATCCAGTCCCTACTAAAGTTAAATTTTTAGTATATCCACTAGAAACTCCTTCTACCATATTATTAATTAAAGAACGAGTTAAACCATGTAATTCTTTATATTTCTTTTGATCTGAAGGCCTAGAAACTAAAACTCCATCATCAGAAATATCAATCTTCATTTGTTCATCAAATTGATATTTTAATTCACCTAAATCACCTTTAACAGAAATATTATTATTTTTATTAGTAATATTTACATTATCAGGAATATTAATTATTTTTCTACCTATTTGCGACATAAA
>JAAZYZ010000066.1 GCA_014239355.1 Fidelibacterota bacterium | reverse complement strand
TAATAATATTTCTGGAGAATGCATACCTGATATTAATCAAGATGGTATTGTAGATGTTACTGATATTGTAACATTATTAACTTTTATTTTAGAGTAAATGTGAAAGGGAGATTATGCAATTTTTATTAAATATTATTTTATTTTTAACCTTAATCTTTCCTGGTTATTATCAAGAAGGTGATTATATAAATGAAGAACATCAAAATGTAATTAAAGAAACATGCTATGCTGGAAATGGATATGTAGATGGAGACCCTTGGAAGCTTGCTGATTGGAATGGGGAATTAAATGGTGGCAATCATAATGTTATATTTATAAATATGGCAGCTTCATGGTGAGGGCCTTGCCGTACAGGACATACTGGCCCGGCGGGCGAGTTACATCATGATTATCTAGATAATGAACATGTAAAATTTTTGATTGCATTTTCTGACCCAAATCAACCTTATTCATGTGAAGATTGGGGAGAAATGCCAAATGGAGGTTCTTGTCAGATTATTCTAGAGGAACAACAACCTACGATGTTTTATTTATTTAATAGTGGAGGAGCATTTCCAAGCACTGTTTTTATAAATCATGAAATGCAAGTGTATGATTTAATGAATAATGCTGGAAGTTGGTCAATTAATAGTAGGATAGCCGATATGCTTGAAGAGTGTGGTTCTGATTGCGATCCAGACCCATGTAGTAATATTTCTCAAGGCGATGTTAATTCTGATAACATAATTAATATTGTAGATGCAATTTTTATTATTCAATACATATTAGGTAATAATATTTCTGGAGAATGCATACCTGATATTAATCAAGATGGTATTGTAGATGTTACTGATATTGTAACATTATTAACTTTTATTTTAGAGTAAATATGTCAAAAACATCAGGCTATTTATACCACCCTATAAATAATTATCCAGAGCCAATTTATACAGGCTTTTCTTGGCCTAATTTATTTTTTGGATTTCTATGGTTTTTATATAAAAATATGTGGGCCTGGGCCATTATTTGTTTTTTAGTTGCTATTGGAACTTTAGGTTTTTCTAATTTAATTATCCCATTTTTTGCTAATCAATTACATCAAAAATATTTATTAAAATCTGGTTATTTAGGTACTCCTAAAAATGAATCTTATTAATATTAAAGATAATCTCATTTTTCAAATTCTAGTATGCATTATTATAGGGATTGTATTAGCGTGGTTTCAAACATCTACTTTCCAAAATTTTTTATTAGAATATTTTTTTGATTATCAAATTAACACTATAAATATTATTTAATATTGTGGAAGTAATTAAAAGGATATTCTATGTTATCAAAGAAAATTAATTTTAAAAAAAAATATGCTAAATTCACTAAGCATTGGTCACCTAGAATCATTGCAGAAATGAATGATTATCAATTTAAACTCGCTAAAATAAAAGGTGAATTCATTTGGCATAATCATATACATACTGATGAAACCTTTATTGTTCTAGATGGAAATATGACACTTAAATTTAGAGATGGAGAAGTAAATTTATCTAAAGGTGAAATGTATGTAGTGCCAAAAGGGGTAGATCATAAGCCTGTAGCATCTAATGAGTGTAAAATTTTGGTTATTGAACCTAAGGGCGTAATTAATACAGGTGATGCAGGTGGAGATTTAACAATTGATAAAGAATTATGGGTTTAAATTATTTACGCCTTTTTGAATTAATTCTTTTTGCCCATAAAATGCTGATTGCAGATATGCCCTACAGTTTTTTTGAAATAACTCTTTATTAATTAAATTAGTAGCATCACTCTGATGTAGTCTATAATAATCCTTAAAATTAGTTTCTATCATTTCACTATATACCCATCCATTTTCGATACATTGGATATTGTAATCATTATTTCTAAATACAAAACCCTTATCATCTGCAAAGCCTGAACTCCCAAATAATGTTTCATCAAAAGCATCATACTCTCCTATTAAATCCAAAATTGTTGGTAAAATATCAATATGCGATACTAACTTATCAATCTCCATAGACTCTAATTGAGAATTATATATGATAAATGGAATATGGCCATTCCTCGGGTCATTAATTTTATCTTTAAAAATATTTAAACCATGATCGGCAGTGATGATAAAAATTGTATTTTCAAACCAATCTGTTTGTTCTTTTGCTTGTTCAAAAAAATTACCTAACACAAAATCAACATATCTCATTGTTCTTCTTGATTTAGAAAAAGCAATATCAGTATTTTCATTAAATCTTGTAATTTTTTTGTTATGATTTTCTGGAATAATCCAAGGTGCATGATTAGTTGTAGTTAGCAGGGTTAACATGATAGGTTGATCATTATTTTTTTCATTCATAATATTGATGCATCTATTAAATAGAAATTCATCAAAAACACCCCATGGATTACTACCTCCATATTTATTATCTAATTTAAATTGACTAAGATATGGGTCTTCGCTATGATCATATATTTTATCAAAATCATTCACCAATGTAAAGCTTTTCATTTCATCAAATTCAGCATCCCCACCATACAAAAACCCAGTTTCATAGCCCATATTTTTAAAAATGCTTGCAAATGTAGATTGTCCTTTAACTTTGTATTGGGGTTGTCTAATTAAAGGGTATCCCGGGATTGTAGGCCATGAACATAGTATTGAGCCTAAACCATGAGCGGTTCTTGGACCATTTGCATAACAATTAATAAAATTTATTCCACTATGTGCTAATTTATCTAAATTTGGAGTGATATTATCAGTTAGTTTCTCATTCAAAAAATTACATCTAGTCCCAGTATGTGATTCTAATACTATCATAATAATATTCGGTCTATTATAAGATTTATCTGGCCGATTATTATTTATGGAACGATTATTATTTATTATTTGTTGAGTGATTTCATCTGCATTTTGATAATATTGTATTAAAGGTTCTTTTGAATTTTGAATTAAAGATCTAATATAGTTGTAAATAGTGTTCATTGCTAAATGATTTGCCATATCATCTACTTTAGAAAAATATGCATGTCCTGTAGATACGGGTCTTTCTTGTATTCCTCCTCTAGCTGATATAATAATAAATAAAAATAATATAATAGGAGAGATTACTCTATATATAGAAGAAGGCACAAAATAATCGATTGAATTTATCATGTATTTATTAATGATAAATACAAAATAGGTAACAGATGAAATGATAAATAAATATAAAAATACAGGGTAGGCATACCACACTTGAATCCAAGTTTCTGCTCCAGATTCAAAACCATACATTTGTGCCTGTATATTTAAATGCATGCCAAATTCTTTAAAAAATTCAATATTGATTACATATAAAAAACTGATGATTATACATAATAAAATTAAATAATAATTATATGATTTTATTATACGTTGAGTAAATTTAATTTGAGAAAATTGAAATATAATAAAAACAGGAAGAGTTAAGAATGCGCTAAGCACTGCATCTAATCTATAACCTATATAAAATGATTTAAAATAAAGCGACCATTCAGAATTAAAGTCATTAATATAAAAACAAAGAAAAAGTATACGCCATATAGTAAATAGTAAAATAAAACTAAATAATGTAATCATTGATAATTTGGTAGTAAAGGGAATGTTTTTTTGAATATTATTTAATATATGCATATAGAAATTTATGAATTCATAATCGTTTCAATTTCAGAAATTTCTTTTGGTATAAAATCACTTAAATTTTCTGATCCTGTATCATTAATATATATATTATCTTCTATTCTAACTCCTCCAAACCCTAAATATGATTCAAATTTATCATAATTTATTAAATGATTATGCTTTTTATCCTTTGCCCACTGATTAAATAATTCTGGAATAAAATATATACCTGGTTCGACTGTAATACAAAAACCTGGTTCTAAATTTTTACCCAATCTTAAAAATGAAATTCCAAATTCTGCTTCTCTTTTAATATTTTTACTATACCCAACCATATCTTCACCTAAGGATTCCATATCATGGACATCTAGACCTAACATATGCCCTAAACCATGTGGATAGAATAAGCCATAGACACCTTTTGATAATGCTTCTTCACTAGAACCTTTTAATAAACCAATTTCTTTTAATCTTTTGATTCCAATATAAGCTGATAATTTATGCATTTCTTTAAAGCTAACTCCTGGTTTTAATTGTTTTATAACAGCTTCTTGCATTTCTTGTACAATTAAATAAATTTCTTTTTGTTGATTTGAAAATTTTCCATTTGCAGGGAATGTTCTAGTGATATCACTAGCATAATTTAATAGTGAATTTGCACCAGAATCATTAAGTAATAAATCTCCATTTAAGATTTTATTATGATATGCAGAATTATGTAATATTTGCCCATTTTTTGTAAATATAATTGGATATGCTAATTTGACATCATTCCTTTTAATAATTGCCTCCATCTCAGCCACAACCTCATATTCATATTTTCCAGGTTTAGAAGCAGTCATTGCTTTTAAATGAATTAAATTTGTTATTGTTAAAGCAGCCTTTATTTCATCAATTTCTTCATCCATTTTAATAGATCGTTGTTTAATGATAGCATTAATTAAAGATACAGATGATTTTTTTTCTATTTCATGTAATGGTATATTTAGCAGTTCTTTTATTTGCAGCTTATTATCTGCTCTAAATATTGGAGGATACATTACATTGCGTTTATTTTTCAAATCTAAATCTAATTCAGATAAAGATTTGATTTCATCAGCGCCACAATCTCCACCCCAACTTTTTACAGATTTTGTTTTTCCAATCCATATAATATCATGAACTGTTTTTTCATTCATATAAAATGTTGTTTTATTTTTTTCTATATCTATCAGACATGCACAGCTTGGCATATCTATACCAACATAGTATAAGAAATTTGTATCTTGTATAAATGGATAAGCATTATGTGAAAAATTCATAGGAGTATTATGATGCCCAAGAAAGAGAACATACCCACTGCCTAAATTATCACATAATTTTTTTCGTCTATTAATATATATTGACTTTGGAAACATATTGGAATTTAAGACTAATTTTTAATTATAAAATGAGAAAGCTCCTGATACTGTTGGATAGTTAACTGTTCTGCTCTTTTGTCTTTCACTTTTTTTAATATACTTGGTTCAACTATATCCCTCAGATTATGAATTAGTTTTTTCCTACGATGTTTAAAAGCATTTTTCACTACAATTTTTAAATGATTATAATCCAAGTCATAATGGTTTTTGGGAGTAATAGATAATAAGGATGATTTAATTTCTGGCATTGGTCTAAACACTGTATTTGGAATATTAAATTTTAATTCGATATTAAAAAATGACTGCATCATAATGCTTGTTCGACCATATTTTTTATTATTTTCTTTTGAAACAATACGTTCTGCTACTTCTTTTTGTAGCATTACAACTAACTGGTCCCATTTTTTTTCAGCCATAAATTTAAATAAAATAGGTGTGGAAATATTATATGGCAAATTACCAATAATCACATAATTATTTTTAATTTTAGTACAATCAAAACTCAAAATATTTTCATTAATGATATTTACATTTTTTAATTTTAAATCTTTCAAGTATGTACATAGCATCGGATCAATTTCAATTGCAGTTATTTTATTTCCTATATCCGCTAGTTGTTTTGTGAGAGCTCCTTTTCCAGGACCAATTTCTAAAATATGGGTATTTTTTTTCAGTTTTAACACCTTAATAATTTTATTAATTATATTAGGATCAATTAGAAAGTTTTGGCCCCATTTTTTTCTAGCTGGAATTTTCAAGAGGCTATTTTCTTAAATAATAGATTTGCATTATTAGTAGTTATTTTTTCAACTTCTTCAATTGATATATTTTTTATCTCTGCTATTTTTTCTGCTACTTTATTTACATATGCTGGTTGATTAATTTTCCCTCTATACGGGACTGGAGCCAAATATGGAGAATCAGTTTCAATCATAATATGTTTCAGATCAATCTTGTGGATTATATTTTCTAATTCTTTCACAAAGGTAATCATCCCAGTAAATGAAATATAAAAACCTAAATTAATAATTTTTTTTGCAAATTCAATACTCCCAGAAAAACAATGTATTACACCTTTTTTATGGTTGCTATTTAAAATTGTAGTATATAAATCTTCATATGCATCTCGGCAATGTATTACAGCAGGTAAATTTAATTTTTTAGCCAATTTCAATTGATCAAGAAACACTTTTTTTTGAGTATCAGAATCCGAAAAATTGTAATAATAATCCAGCCCTATTTCACCAATTGCTACTACCTTTTTGTGTGTAGCTTTTTTTTCTAGCATAGATAAATATGATATAGGAGTATTTTTTGATTCATGAGGATGTATCCCAATAGTAGCATAGATATTTTGATATGTTTCAGATATTTTAATACTTTTTTCAGAAGTTTGTAAGTTATCTCCAATGCAAATCATTTTTTCAATATTAGCTTCAGAAGCATTTGTAATAATTTCATCAAGATTAGCATATAATTTTTCATCATATAGATGACAGTGTGTATCAATCATTCTCTATCCTTGGGAATAAAGCACCCGGGCTTTTAATTTGAGTATTTGGTTGTATTACTCCAAATTCTAGATTATTACTTACCTTTTGCGATAAATGCTCTAATGTAATTTGTGCTTTATTAGGCATAAAAGGGATGAGTAATTCTGAGGTAATTCGTAGTAGTTCTACACTGACATATAAGCATGTTGCAGCAGCACTTTTTTGAGATTTATCTTCTTTAACTAACTTCCAAGGTTGTTTTATTTCTAGATATTTATTTATTTCACGTATTAGTGAAAAAGTTATTTCTAGCGCGTCATGAATTTTGAGTTCTTTCATATATTGGTCTATAATTAATAATCTAGACTTAAAAAATGCAATAACATCTAATTCTGTTTTTTTATATTTTCCAGGGGTTGGGCATAAACCATTAAAATTTTTCTTAATTAAAATAGTGATTCTATTAATTACATTTCCATAATCGTTAGCTAAATCTGAATTATATCTTTTAATAAATGTTTCTCTTGAAAAAGAAGCATCTTGCCCTAATACCATATTGCGCATCAAATAATACCGTAAACTATCTACCCCAAATTCATCAGCTATGTCTAATGGCTTTATTACATTACCAATTGATTTAGACATTTTATTATTATCTGTAAGCCACCACCCATGAGCTAGCAATGTTTTTGGTAATTTTATATTTAATGCCATTAGCATTGTAGGCCAGTATACAGCATGAGTTGTTAAAATATCCTTACCAATTAAATGATAGTTTGCTGGCCACCAAGTATTAAAATTTTCATTTTCATTCCACCCTATACCAGTAATGTAATTTAGTAAGGCATCAAACCAAACATAGGTTACATAATTGTTATCAAACGGTATCTCAATCCCCCATTCTAATCTTGATTTAGGCCTTGAAATACATAAGTCATTTAATGGATTTTTTAAAAAGCTAAGAATTTCATTTCTACGTGATTCTGGCTTTATAAAGTCTGGATTATTATTAATATGTGTAATTAGTTCTTTTTGATATTTTGACATTCTAAAGAAATAATTTTTTTCTTTTATTTTCTTTATTTCTCTAAAATCTCCTTCATCTGCCTCTTTTTGTGTGATAAACCTTTCTTCTGAAACAGAATATAAGCCTTCATATTCATCTAAATATATTTCTCCTTTATCATACAAATATTGTAACGCATATTGTACTTTTTGAGTATGACTCACATCCGTTGTTCTAATAAAATAATCATATTTAATATTTAATTTTTTCCAAATATTTTTGAATGCTTCAACATGCTGGTCCACATGTACTTGAGCAGGAGTTTCATTTTTTTGAGCAGCTTGCTGAACTTTTAGTCCATGTTCATCTGTGCCAGTTAAAAAAAATGTATGATACCCAATACTTTTATAGTATCTATTTATTACATCTGCAAGTATTGTAGTATATGCATGACCAATATGTGGCTGATCATTTACATAATAAATAGGCGTTGTAATATAGAATTTTTTCATTTTTATACTTTAAATAATATTCTTTTCATTTTTATAAACATTGATGCTAATCCAATAGATGGGTTTAAATTTTTTTGTAAATTTTGATATATATTTTCAACTATTTCTATACATTCACTATAGTTTAATATTTTTGTTTTCTTAACCTCATCTAAAATTAAGCAATCAAAATTATTATTTTTTATTTTTTCTAAATCATTTAATACAAATATAAGAATTTTTATAAAGATTTTAAAAGTTTGCTTATCTGCTTTAAATAACTGTTCCATTTTTTTATAACTTGGTTGCCAATCATTATTTTTCATTAGTGTTCCGATTATCTTTTTAGCATCCTCTATCAATTCTAAAATATTAATTTGTGAATCAATCATATTATTAATTTGTTTCATTGATCCATTTGTGATATTTATTAATAAATCTAAATTTTGTATTGTAGTCTCATTTTCAAAATATAATTTTATTTTTTGATCTGAGATTTTTGGAAAATAGAAATTGCAGCATCTAGATAAAATAGTATCTAATAAGTTTTCTTTATTAGAAGCTATTAATATAAAAAATGTATTCTTAGGAGGTTCTTCTAATATTTTTAATAAAGCATTTCCTGGCTCTGTTTTTGATGAGCACAGTTTTTCAGCTTCAAAGATTATATGTACGACTGACCCATTATCTACAGTAAAATGCGCATTTTTTTTTATATCTCGTATGGAATTAATAAGTATACTAGACGCTTTATCAAAATTTATTGTTTGATAAGGGGAATTCATTTTATTTTTTTTCATTTCAATTAAATATTCAAGTGATTTTTCAGATAGGCAATCCAAAGCACTAGACTTTTTATTAATAGTTTTTTCTCTTGGCATTGGAATAATTAAATTGATATTAGGATGTTGAAATTTTTTAATTTTTGCGAATTGATTTTGTTGAGTGTAATTATTTAATAATGCAGCCAATTCAATTGCATGAGCTTCCTTACCAGTTCCATCAGGGCCATGGAATAATAATGCGTGGGGCAATTTTTGATGTTGAACCATTGTTTTAAGTTCAGTCCATATTGTCTCATTTATAATTAAATTATCATAGATCATTTTTTAATCAACCACTGTTCAGGATTAATTGGATTATTATTGTTCCAAAGTTGAAATGATAGAACATTTTGTTTAGTAATAGAGCCAATTTTTTGGCCAGGTTTAACTACACTCCCTTTCATTACTGATACTTCTATATTTCCATTATATACTGAAAAATAATCATCATCATGTCTTATAATTATTACTACACCTACAATTGGATTAACAAAATTTATATTTTCAATGATACCATCGTGTATTGCATATATTGGTTCGCTTTTACTCTTAATTTTCATTTTGTTATATTTTTTCCACATTATTGTTGTTTGTGGCCCAAAAACACCAAAACCACGATCTCCATTTTTTAAATTCATTGTTTTATTTTGAAATTTTTTGACTATTGATTTATTTGGATTATTTGGGTTAATCTGTTTTGCTAATAATATAATAATTTCTTCTTCAGTCATATTTGGTTGTATTTCAATTAAATCATAATTAATTATCACTTTAGTATCTGGATTTGTATGCTTTCCAAATTTTGTAATTATTTTCCCATTTATTGGCCAAGGCAATTTTCCTTTTAATTTTTTAATTTTTATACCTTTAAATTTTTGAGAATTTTCAATTAATTTTAAGATTTCATTACGAATTGTTTTTCGAGATTCTTTTTTTATTAGGAGTTGTGATTTAATTTTTTCTTGTTCTTCCAGGGCTAATTTATTTTTTTGATTAATTGTATTTAATTCTAATTCAAGTGCTACAACTTTTGATTTTGCTTGATTTAATTGAGCTCCAAATTTTTCATATTCTGATACTAATTTTTCTATCACTTTCTTTTTATCAGCCATCATTTTATCTAGCTTATTTTGATAACTAGTAAAATTATTTAATTGTTGTGTGTACTCATTTTTCTTTTTATCCCATACCTCTTGTTCTAATTTCAAATTTATTTTTATTAAACTATCTGTTTGATAGTCTAAATTTATTTTTTCATATTGCGTATTTAATGTTTGAAATTTTTGTTCTTGGTTAGTAATTAATAACTGATATAGCGTAGAGTTTACAACAAACACATCCCAAGTATCTGATTCTAACATAAATTCTATATTACTTGGGCTATTTAATGCAATGGTTTCTTTTACTAAATCTTTAGTTGTTTTTTTTACTTCATCTAATTGGTCAAGTTTATTATTCATAGATTTATTTATCACACTAATACTATCATCTAAAACTACCAATTTATAATTAATTACTTTTTTATTTTGGTTGATTTCATCTAGTATTTTAGAAACTGATTTTTTATTATCTAAGATTACTAACAAACCATTATTTAAACTATCTAATATAATATTTGCTTCATCTATTATTTTTTTTTGCTTTTCTTTATCATATCTATTATTTGAAATATTGATTCTCTCTAAATTTAATTTTTCTTGAATTTCTTGAATTATCTCTTCTGAGTTTTCGATATTTTGAACTTCCAGATTTAACTTTTTTTCTAAGGAATTGATTTCCGAATCAATATTATTAAGTGTTTCTTGTTTTTGATCAATATGATCGCTTGTATACTCTTGCGCACACATTATACCAATACTACTTATTAATAATAAACTTAATTTAATCTTGATAATATTTCTGATATATAACTCTATTTGACTCATCATATATTGATAAGTAATCTATTATTTGTTTATATTCTAATTTTGTTGATATTCTCATAATTTCTATATTATAAGCATTTAAGAATTGAGATAAAGGTTTTCCGTATCCATAATATTCATCGTATGCTATAATAGATTCATAAAAATTAGTATAAAATTTATTTGCTTCTTTTATATTTGGAGAAGAGGCATCTAATGCATCTACGGTAACCCAAAAATTATATCTTAACTCTCTAAATATATTTTGTTCTGTTTGTTTTCTAATTTTTTTTAGCCTTGACTGCCAGTTTCTTGAATACATACTATTTTTCCCATTTGATGCAATATTTTGTGCTTTTAAAAAATATTTATTTCCACCCAAATATTCATAAGTATCTAGTTCATATGCGATTTGAAGATAAGCATAGCAATTTAATAATGAAGTTAATGGATGGAACATTTCTGTTTTATATAAAGCTTCTCCTTTATTGTATAAAAAATCAAAACTTTTTGAATAATGGTGTTGATCTTTTTGATTAGAGAATAAGATTTGTGCACTTAGAATTCTTTCTCCTCCCTTATTATTTACATTTTCAATCACAATATGTATATCTAATATGATTTCTAATTCATCAGGATCATCGAAGAAATAATTATTCATAAAATACGCTTGAATTTCACTTTCAAAATTTTCAAAAATAAACATTTCTTTTTCGCTTATATTTGAATAATCTATGTCTATGAGCACCTCTGAAAATTGTGCTATGTAAATAGATGGTATAATAACCAATAATATAATAATTTTATAAAGTTTCATAATAAATGTAAATTTAGTATATAGTAATATATTAAAATCTGCTTATAATAATTTATCTTAAAAAGGGGATAATAATGTTTAAAAAAATAATTATTTTTAGTTTTTGCACTTTTTTATTAGCAATTGAAACTAATTTAACTGATAATTCTTCTCAGATTACATCAAATAGTTTCAATGCAACTATTATTGATAATCAAATTCAATTTGGCTATTCATACAGTACTGGGTGGTCAACAGGCCCATTTTGGATTGGCATACATTGTCAAAATGTTGATGATATTGCAGGGTTTCAATTTGAATTACCCGATAATTTACAACTATTAGATATAAATGGAGGTCGTGCAGAAGAAATATTCTCTGATTTACATCATAATAAAAAAGGTATGATATTAGGCTTTTCTATGTCAGCAAATAAAATACCTAAACTACAGGGGACTAATAATGATTTGCTATTACAGATTCAAGTAAAAGCTATCAGTGGTTCTGATTTACATTTTCCTATTAAAGCAATTTTAGCAGGGTCTAGCGGACAAAAATTATCTTTTGACCATACTGCATCTGAATTAGAAATTAAATCAGATACAGGAGAGATCCAATTAATTAAAGTTTCATTTTCTGAATAAATAGATTATGGGCCAAAGAAAAAAAATTGTAGCAATTATGTTTACGGGTTTAGCTAATTACCCACAATTAGTTAAACAAGATAAAAAATTAGCTTTAGAAATCTTAAGTGAGCATGATAAGATGCTCAAAGAAATTATTCAGACTAATTATGGAAATATTATTAAACATATTAATGAAGCTATTTTTATAGAATTCCCATCTGCTACAGATGCAACAGGTGCTGCTTTACAAATACAAGATAAACTCAAAAAATTTAATGCTACTAGTCCTAAAGATTTTCAAATCAATGTAGGAATTGGTATACATATGGCTGAAGTATATGAAGAAGATGGTGATTTATTTGGTGATGGCATTAATTTAGCTGCTCGTATTAAATCAGTGGCTTCAGGAGATGAAATATTTACAACCCAAGCAGTTTATAATTCTATTAGAAGTGAAAAAGATATTTATGTAAAAGATATTGGTAGGGTCGTATTAAAAAACATTAAAGACCCAGAACGTATATTTAAAGTATATAATAATAAAGTTGATTTTGATTCTGAATCTTTAGATAGTTTAATTGGACAGATGAAAGAACGGGGGGTAGAATTTTTTGATTATCAAAAATCAACTAACCAAAATATTAAAATCGCAATGCATTATATTAATAATTTAGGGTAACCAGATGATGAATTTTTTTGTTATGGTATTACTGACTCTATTAACATTGAGTTAAACAAAATTAATAATTTGGCAGCGCCATCAAGTGCAAGTATTTTAAAAATTAAAGATTTAGAAAAACCTAATAAAATTGGCAAGGAATTAAATGTAGATTATGTTATTCAGGGTAGTTTAATGAAAATGGCTGATCAATTTAGATTATCTATTATTATGCATAATGTTATTAATTCTAATGAATTATGGTCAGAACATTGGGAGGAAAATTCTGATAATTTATCACAGGTCAAAAATGAAATAATAGTTAAGATTTTAGATTCATTAGGTATTGAGGTTCCCGATGATTTAAAAAAGCAAGCAGCGAAAGAACAAGCTATTGACCCCCATGCTTATGAATTATTAATGAAAGCTAAATATGCATATATTAATGCCTCATCTGCAGCAGATTTAGATATTGCGGCAGCATTATTTAAACAAGCTTTTGATATTCAACCTACCTATATCACAGCTAGAAATTTTTATGCTATTATTCAATTTAGATTAAAAAAAATTGATCATGCTATTACTATTTTAGAAGAAGCAGAAAATATTGGCAAAAAGAATAAAGATGATATTGGGTTAGCTAATATTTATGAATCATTTGGTATAATTTATAAGCAAATGGGAAAATATTCTAAAGCTATCAATTATTTAAAAGAAGGTTTACGGATCACTACTAATAATGAAATTTTATCAAGAGAAGCAAATATATTAAATACCCTTGGCCAATGTTATACTCAAATGTCACAATTTGAAGAGGCGAGTGATTATTTAAAGCGATCAATAAGCATTAAGCGACAATTAGATAGACCAGAAATTGAAATTTCTAATAGTGTAGCCAATTTATCAGATGTACATAAAAGAATAGGCGATTATGCAAAAGCAATATCCTTACGAGAGGAAAGTATTAAAATGGCTAGAGATAGTAGCCAAGTACAACTAGGTCGTTCTATTACAAGTTATGCAAATTTATTGTATTATATTGGAAGGACAGAAAAAGCTCACGAACAATACTTAGAAGCATTAGAATTATGCAAAAAATTAAAAGATTCAGCAGCTCTTGGTATGATTTATCGTCACTTAGGTTTGATTGAACTAAATAATTCAGACCCTGAAAAGGCTATTAAGTATTTGATGCAGGCTAATCAAACACATCAAGAAAGTAAACATCAAATTGCAATGGATACTACTACATTATTTTTAGCACAGGCTTATTTACAAAATAATGATTTAGAGAATGCATCTAAATATATTGATCAAGCAGTTATGCTTAGCAATAGACGTAGGCATGAAGATAAAACTCAAAGTTTTACTGAATATTATACCTTACCAGCACGATGTGTTCAGACTTTAATTAATGCGAAAAAAGGTGAAGGGAAAAAAGAAGAATTAGATCCGATATTAGATGAAATTAAAACTTTGCATAAAGAGAAACATAAGGGCAGAGAATTATGGTGGTTATCTCAAGCTTATTATTTAATAAAAGATTATAAACACTCTCAGGAATGTCAAAAATTAGCTCAAGATGAATTGTATCGTAAAGCTGATAGAATTAGAGATGAAAAAATAAAACAAGATTATTTAGAGTTACCGCCTCTACATAAAGAAATATTTATGAAAATAGAAGATATTCCTTTAGTTAATGATATTACAATTAGCGATACTGAGGTAGTAGAGTCCGATAATACTGATGAACCTATTATTTTTAAATTTTGTCCAAGTTGTGGATTTAATAATGAAAATTCATTTAAGTTTTGTCCTGGATGTGGTAGTTCATTATTATCCGATTAATAGCATAAGAGATATTTATGAATAAAAATGTGATGTTTACAGATATGGTTGGTTATAGTAAACTAACCGGAGATGATCAGAATTTAGCATTAGAGTTACTAAAAGAGCACGATAAAATTATAGAACCTATTATTGAAAAATATAAAGGGTCTATTGTAAAGCGTATTGGTGATGCTATTGTAGCTATATTTGATGACCCTACTAATATGATCCAAAGTGGAGTGGAAATACAACAAGGACTCAAGAATAGAAATAATAGAAATACTAAGTCTCGGCATATTATTTTAAGGATTGGATTGCATTATGGTGAAATTACTTTAAAAAATGATGAAGTATATGGATTAGGATATGAGTTAGCTTCTAGTATTGAGCCTATTTGTGAATATGGCGGAATTGCAGTTAGCGAAGATTTATATAATCATGCACATGAAGATTATGAATTGATTTTAAGAGGGAAAAAAAATCATTTTTTTATTAGGCCAATTGCTAATTTTTCATTTAAATCTATATCAAACAAGCTAACTATATTTAAATTATATTTAAATTTATTAGATTGGTATGAAGAATCACAAAACCAAGTACATCAGTATTTAAAAAAACAAAATATTAAGTCTGACAAATATGATTTAAATTTGCTAAATAATCGATCTAGATCTAATGTAGACCATTATCAAGCAGCAGTCAAATTTCAAAATAAGCATAATTTATCTTATGCTGTTTATCATTATAAAATGCATTTAGATTATGATACAAATCATAAACAAAATATAGATGATATTAAATTGTCTATATTATATATTTTTAGCAAACTTGGTCTGAATCGATTGGTTGATAAAATGTGTGCAGATTTATCAGATTCTTCCCAATCAAAGCCTTATTTTTATTTTATTAAAGGTATAGTTGCTTTTAATTCAAATAGTTTTTTTGAATCACAAGAATATTTTGAACAATCTCTCACTGATACAAATTCTGATTTTTTTATTGAGGCTTGTTATTATTCATTGATTATTTTTATGAAGAATCAGGATTATAATAAAGGCTTAAATTTAATATCATATCATGAAGATTTTTTTAAATCTGATTCAATTAATAAAATAAGATTCAAATTAATTCGATTAATTTTTGAGTTTCATAAAAAAAACAGTAATGAATTAGAAACATTGATTAAAACAGAACATGCAACATTTTCTAATCAACAAATTGATTCTCATACATTATTTATCTACTCATTTTTAATGCAATTTTATCAAAATAATAGTAATACGAAAGCAGCTTTAGATATACAAAATAAAGCTTATTTAGTTATTAATGAATTAGCTAATCATATATCAGGGTTACAATTGAAAGAATTATTTATTGAGAAGCCTATATTACATCAAATATTAAATGATGAGATAGAGATGGTATTTACTTCTAATAGCTCAAGTGAAAATTTTATAGAACCAGATACTAGTTCTAAAATGAAGATGGATGTATTTAAATTTTGTGTAGAATGTGGTTTTAAAAATGATAAAAACTTTTCATTTTGCCCTTCTTGTGGAGGGGAATTAACTAAATAATATGAATATTAAATTTGTTATTGAATATAAAGGAACTCACTATCATGGATGGCAAATGCAACAAAATGCTAATACGATTCAAGGTGAATTAAATAAAGCATTTAGTATTTTATTGCCTAATCATACTTCTAATATTATTGCTTCAGGTAGAACGGATTCAGGTGTGCATGCTTATAACCAAATTGCATCAGTACAGTTGCCATCAAATTTAAATTTAAATAAATTTTTTAATTCTGTGAATGGTATTATTAATAATGATATTTATATTAAATCATATGAGGAGATTAGTGATGAATTTCATGCAAGATTTTCTGCTACCTTTAGATCATATAAATATTATATCAACACACAATATTCTCCATTTAAAAAAAATATTTCTTGGTTTGTAAATCATAAGTTTGATTTGAATTTATTAAATAAATGCGCTCAAGAAATATTAGGAGACCATGATTTTTCTTCATTAAGTAAAAATAATCCTGAAATTAATAACAAAGTTTGTATTATTTATGAATCATTTTGGGAACACACTCAAAATGACTTAATTTATCACATAAAAGCTAATCGCTTTTTACATCATATGGTACGATTCATTGTGGGGACATCTATTGAAGTTTCTAAATTAAATTTTTTATTTGACGACTTTATGAAGTTAATTGATAATAAATCTACACTTAATTATCCTATTTGTGCACCTGCAAAAGGATTATTTTTATCTGAGGTCCTTTATGATTAATCGTATTATTATCTTATTGGTTTTTATTTTATTATTATTGATAGCATTGTTTAATCATGGGCAAAATTTATCAACTAATTATAAAGGAATCAATTCCTATGGGTATATTTCGGATGAACCTAGAATTATCAGCTCTATTGCATCTATTGCTCCAAGTGTTGTGGGCATTTCTGTAATAAACAAAAATAATAATGAATCTTTATCATGGGGCATTAAAGATGGAATTTTTTCTCCATATACCAACAAAGATTCTATTATCAAAAGTTTAGGTTCGGGCTTAATTTATAGTAATAGTGGTTATGTTATTACTAATACACACGTAATAAAAGATGCCTCTGATATTTTTGTTACTTTATCTGGAGGTCATAAATTTAAAGCTGAAATAGTAGGGTATGATATATTAACAGATATAGCATTATTAAAAGTAGATGGGCTTGATTTTCCAGTATCTAATTTTGGAGATTCTGAAGATTTAGTAGTTGGTCAGTGGGTAGTAGCATTAGGAAACCCACTAGGGTTATTTGATTTATCTTATGAACCAACAGCCACTATTGGCATTATTAGTGGTTTAAATATCGATTTTGGGGTTCGAAATAAAGAGCATGCATATCGAAATATGATTCAAACTGATGCATCTATTAACGAAGGAAATAGTGGTGGTCCTTTAATTAATTTAAATGGAGAGATTATTGGTATAAATACTTTTATTATGACAGGCTCTAATGCTAATCAAGGGTCAATTGGGATTGGTTTTTCTATCCCCATCAATCGTGTTAAAGATATTGTGCATGATTTAATTTTATATGGAAAAGTTCAAAGAACTTACTCTACGGGCTTAACTGTAAAGCCGATGAATCTAACAGTTCAAAAGTATTTAAATGTTCCTTTTAATAATGGAGCAGTGATAGTAGATATTGAAAAAAAATCTACCGGAATGATAGCGGGGCTAAAAATTGGTGATATTATTTTAAAAGTAGATGGAATTTTAATTAATTCAAATGAAGATATTAATACTGTAAATAAACAGAATTTTAGAAAAGCTGGAGATCAAATTCAATTAGAAATTTGGCGCCAAGGAGAAATTGCAACTATTAATTTGGAATTAAAAAATTATCAGTAATGATATATTGAAAGGGCATACATGATAGAGAGATATACTACAAAAGAAATGGGTAGAATATGGTCAGATGAAAATAAATACTCAACTTGGCTAAAAGTAGAGATAGCCGTTACAGAAGTATTATGTGAGGATAAAATTGTTCCATCTGAGGATTTACAAATCATCAAAGAAAAAGCAAAGTTTTCAGTTGCTAGGGTTTTGGAGATAGAAGAAGAAACTCATCATGATGTGATTGCATTTTTAACTAATTTATCAGAAAATATTGGGCCATCATCTCGTTTTATACATTTGGGCATGACTTCATCTGATTTATTAGATACTTCATTAGCTCTTTTATGCAAAGAATCCGGTGAAATTATTTTATCTAAATTAAAAACGTTTCACAGGACTCTTAGAAAATTAGCAGTACAACATAAAGATACTTTTCAAATTGGGCGTTCACATGGGGTGCATGCTGAGCCTATTACTTTTGGATTAAAATTAGCATTATGGAGTGAAGAAATTAAAAGACACATAGATAGGTTTAGTTACGCTTTAGAAGATATTCAATATGGAAAAATTTCTGGAGCTGTTGGGACATATCAACACTTAGACCCTACAGTAGAAGAAAGAGCGTGCTCAAGATTGGGGTTAAAAGCTGCATCTGTCTCAAATCAAGTAGTACAAAGAGACCATCATGCAAATTTTTTATCTTCTATTGCATTAATTGGTTGTACAATAGAAAAAATAGCAGTTGAAATTAGACATTTACAAAGAACAGAAGTCTTAGAAGCCGAAGAATTTTTTGCTAAAGGTCAAAAAGGCTCATCTGCGATGCCTCACAAACGTAATCCAATCATTACAGAAAGATTAACTGGATTTGCTAGATTGCTACGTTCAAACGCAATGGCTGCTATGGAAAATGTTGCATTATGGCATGAACGTGACATCTCTCATTCTTCAGTTGAACGAATCATTATTCCTGACTCTACTAATTTAATGGATTATATGCTTATTAAGGCGAATAAATTATTTGAACATTTAATTATATATCCTGATAATATGTTGAAAAATTTAAATTTAACAAATGGTTTAATATTTAGCCAGGAGGTATTGTTGAATTTAGTTCAAAAAGGAGTCTCAAGAGAAGATGCATATAAATTAGTGCAAAAAAATGCTATGCAGGTCTGGGAACAAAATAAAGATTTTAAAACTTTGCTTAAATCTGATAAAGATATATTAAATTTATTAACTGAAAAAGAAATTGATTCTTTATTTGATTTAGATAAAGTTTTAATTAATATTAATAAAGTATTTAAAAGGTTGGGATTAAAATGAAAGACATCATCAATAATCAATTACAATATACACTTAATGATTCTATGAAAAATTTAGATAGTTTAGGTAGACATTATCGTGGAAAAGTGAGAGATAATTATTATTTTAACAATCAAATTTTAATGGTGACAAGTGATAGAGTATCAGCATTTGATCATGTTTTAGGTACTATCCCTTTTAAAGGACAAATTTTATCTGACATAGCATCTTTTTGGTTTAATAAGACTAAAAATATTGTGCCTAATCATTATATTAAATCAGTTGACCCTCAGATATTATTAGTTAAAGAGGCAAAACCTTTACCTGTAGAAGTAATTGTTAGAAAATATATTACGGGGAGTCTTTGGAGAGATTTTGAAAAATCTAAACATCATGTATATGATTTAGATTTTGGCGATAATTTGGTAAAAAATCAAAAATTTTCTCACCCCATTTTAACTCCTTCTACCAAGGAAGAATATGGCAAACATGATATGCCTATATCAAAAAAAGAAATTATTAATCAAAAATTAGT
>JAAZYZ010000065.1 GCA_014239355.1 Fidelibacterota bacterium | reverse complement strand
TTATTGGAGACGCTATCAAGTCTGCTGAGTTTGCAGATGAAATATTAATACTCGATAGTGATTCAACTGATGATACCTGTAAAATTGCGAAACAATTAGGAGCTAGAGTAGAAAATCAGGATTGGCTAGGTTTTGGTCCTCAAAAGAATAGAGCAGTCGATTTAGCTGTCAATGACTGGGTTTTTGTTCTAGATTCTGATGAGAGAATTTCCTCCAAATTACAATCAGAAATTATTGCTACACTGAATAACCCTTTATTTGATGGCTACTTAGTTGCCAGATTAAATAATTTTTTTGGTAAAGATATAAGAACTTGTGGTCTTTATCCAGATTATAGTGTTCGACTTTTTAACCGTACTAAAGGTAAGTTTGATAATGTTCCGGTCCATGAGAGTGTTCAAATAGATGGCAAAGTTAAAAAATTAAATAACTATATGATTCATTTAGCTTACGATAATGTTGATGAGTTTATTGAAAAACAAAGATATTACTCAGAACTTAGTAACAAGAAAAAAAATATTGTAAAAGCTGTTGCTAGTCCATGCTGGACATTTTTTAAACTTTATTTTTTAAAATTAGGTTTTCTAGATGGTTGGCATGGCTATATTATTGCTAAAATTTACGCAAAGTATACTTTTTGGAAGTATAGTAAATAAACTCTCTATTTGATAAATGACTGAAAAAATTCTTTTTAAAGATGAAAATACTAATAATTAAGTTTAGAAATATTGGTGATGTCTTGCTAATGACTCCTTTGGTTAGCAATCTTAAAGTTTATTACAAAGATGCTCAAATAGATGTTGCTGTTAACCATCACACAGACCCAATGATTAACCTAAATCCTAACATCAACAAGGTCATAATTTATGAGAGGGAGTCAGTTAAAAGAAATATTCAGGAAATGTATTGTGAGCAAGATAATTAGAGTTCTACATACCGAGTGGTCCATCGGGTGGGGTGGTCAAGAAATTCGTGTTATTAATGAAATGATTGTAGTTCGTGAAGAAGGGATAGAAGTTTTTCTTGCTTGTCGGGATGATTCCATGATTAAGAAAAAAGCATTAGAAAATAATATTAAAGTTTTTACTTTACCATTTAGAGGTAATGCTGATTTCAAAACATTATTTGGTCTTAATAAAATAATTAAAGCCTATTCAATTGATATTTTAAATACTCATAGTGGAAAAGATACATGGGTTGGTGGGCTAGCTGCGAAATTAGCCGGGATAAAATTTATAAGAACACGTCATCTGTCTAATCGTATAAGTTCTGCACGGACTAATTTTATAAATGAATTAGCAGATTATATTTTTACTACTGGTGAAAGCGTTAGAGTAGATATGATTAAATATAATCGCATTCAATCTCATAAAATACAGTCAATACCAACAGGAATTGATTCATCCATTTTTAACCCCGAAAAGTATGATATAGATGAGTGTCGAAAGCAATTTAATTTGCGTGATGATGAGATTGCAATAGGTATTTTGGCTGTGTTGCGCCAATTTAAACGCCATGATTTGTTTCTAGAAATGGCAAAAGCCATTATTGAAAAATATCCAGATAAGAAACTTGTATTTATCATTGCCGGGGATGGACCAAAAAAAAATAGTATTAATAAAATAATTAATGAACTAAATTTAACATCCCACGTAAAACTTCTCGGGCATGTTAATAAGGTATCTGAGTTTTTATCGGCATTAGATATTCTTGTTTTAAGTTCCGATTCAAAAGAAGGTGTGTCTCAATCTGTAATGCAAGCTTTATTCATGGGTAAAGCCGTTGTTGCGACTAATAGTGGGAGTACAAATGATTTGTTTAATAATAATAATTTTCAATTAGTCGGAACGGATAGTAGTGTCGAGTTAGTCAAGGGGATATCGTATTATATAGATAACGATGAAATTAAGCGAAATGGGGTATTAATTGATGAGAAATTTTCTCTTAAATTTATGTCTAGAAGAATAGTGGGAATTTATAATAATTTGTTGTCGTAAGCATGTAATAATTTGCATCATAATTAATTGTTAGGATTGAATAATATGGAAGATATTTTTAATGATATAGATAAAAATAAAATATCAGAATATCATGATTATTGTCATAAAAGCTCTTCTTGGCCAGAAAAAAGTCTAATTTCACATGCAGAAAATAGTATCTGGTACTGGATCGAAAAGAATCATCAGTACAACTGTCAATTGTGGGATGAAGAAGATAAGGCTCGTCGTATTGATGTAGATGATAGTGATATTGCGTTGAATAAACGCAATATTG
>JAAZYZ010000064.1 GCA_014239355.1 Fidelibacterota bacterium | reverse complement strand
TTTTTTCCAATTAAATTCATATATTGCAGGACCCAAAACTAAACCTGGATCACTAACTCGTCCAGCAAGAACGATCTGAGCTCCTGTAGCTAATGCTTCAGCTATTGAAAAACTATCAATATAAGCATTAGCAGAATAAACTCTATCTTTGATATTTTTAAAACTAGATTGATCATCCATATTTTTAAAATCTACACCCTTATCTAAAAGAATATCAAGATCATCGAGTATATCATCACCTTTAATAATTGCAACTTTAATATCCAACTTTAATTCTCTTGCTACTTCTAATAATTTTGCTTTACACATTTCAGGATTAACACCTCCTGCATTTGTTATAATTTTAATATTTTTATCTACAACATCTATAATTACTCTTTTTACTAAATCAATAAAGTCTGTAGCATAACCTTTTTCAGTATCTTTTAATTTTTGTCTTTGCATAATTGATAGCGTTACTTCAGCTAAATAATCTAATGTTAGATAATCAATTTCTCCATATTTAACTAAATTATATGGGGCATCTATTGAATCTCCCCAAAAACCTTGCCCATTAGCTACCTTTATCACTTTATTCATACTTGTAAAACTCCATAATTAGGTTTTTCTATATCCCTAATGTTTGATATTACTTCAAGAGCATAAGTCAATTTATCTCTTGTTTCATTTGGTAAAATAATTTCATCAACCCAGAGACGTGCAGCTGCATATCTAGAATCTGATTGAGTTTCATAATTTTCCTTTATCTCATTATAAATTTCTTCAACCTTTTCATCTGATAAATTGCTCATTTTAGCAGTTTTTATATTTGTTAAAGTTTTCGCTGCCTGATCAGCTCCCATAACAGCAATCTTAGCTGTAGGCCAAGAAAATAAGAAGTTAGGGCTATAAGATCTTCCAGACATTGCGTAGTTACCAGCCCCATAACTTCCACCAACTACTAAAGATATTTTAGGTACAGTTGAATTTGAAACAGCATTAACTAATTTTGCTCCATCCTTAGCGATTCCACCCCATTCAGCATCTTTACCAACCATAAACCCATTAACATCGTGTATGAATAAAATTGGTATTTTATCTTGATTACAATTCATAACAAATCTAGCTGCTTTATCTGCAGAATCAGAGTATATAACTCCTCCGAGTTGCATTTGTCCATCATTTGTTTTTAAAATTATTTTTTGGTTACCTACAATGCCAACTTTATATCCAGATATAGAAGCATGACCACATAATAAGGTTTGCCCGTAATCTTTTTTAAACTCTAAGAATGAGCTATCATCTACAATACGAGATATAACTTCTTTCATATCATAAACAGAATGTTTATTAGGGCTAAAAAGGTAATTTAAATCAGAGGATTTGAACCTAGGCTTTAAGAATTCACTTTTTTTTATAAAAATTTTGTTTTTTGATAAATTGATACTATCTAAAATGGTACGAATTCTATCAATACCACTAATATCGTCTTTTTCATTATAATCAGCAATACCACTAATAGAAGAATGTGTAGTGGCCCCACCTAAAGTATCTTGATCTATTTCTTGACCAATTGCTGCTTTAACTAATGCAGGGCCAGCTAAAAACATACTAGCCCCTTCTATAATAATATACTTATCACACATAACGGGAAGATAAGCCCCACCTGCAACACAAGGTCCCATCACACAAGCGATTTGTGTTATGCCTTTAGCAGAAATTTTAGCATTATTATAAAATATTTTACCAAAATGATTCTCATCAGGAAAGACATGGTCTTGCAGTGGTAAAAAAACACCAGCAGAATCAACAAGGTATATAATTGGAATTTGGTTTTGTATAGCAATTTCCTGAGCTCTAAGTGTTTTTTTGAGAGTGATCTCAAAATAGGCTCCAGCTTTAACAGTTGCATCATTTGCAATAATCATACATTCTTGATTTTTAACTTTACCTATTCCAGTTACAATTCCTGCAGATGCTATATTCCCATATTCTTTATACATATCATAAGCTGCAAATGTACCAATTTCAAAAAAAACCTCTCCAGAATCAATTAAATATTTAATTCTTTCTCTACAGGTCATTCTTTTTTTGTTATGCTGCTTTTGTATAGCTATAGGACCACCACCTTGTTTAATAAGGTCCATTTGAGCAATAAATTCTTCATTTATTGCATTAAACTCTGAAAAATTAGTATCAGCATTTTTCCATACATTTATATTACTACCTATTATATCTTTATCTTTGTTCATAATAACCTATTTTATCATATTTTTCATTTCTTAACCTAATTAGTTCTTCTAAATCATATTTTTTTAAGTCAGTATAAGTTCTAATAATTGTTTCCTTTAATATATTACTCATTTTATCAGGACTTATATGAGCTGCCCCATCTGGCTCTTTTAAAATTTCATCTGCGATTCCTATTTCAAATAAATCATTTGCTGTAACCTTCATTGAATCTGCTGCAGAACTAGCCATTGATGGGTCTCGAAATAAAATTGAAGCACAACCTTCAGGTGAAATTACAGAATACCAGGTATTTTCTAAACAAATTATTTTATCTGCTAAACCAATACCTAAAGCTCCACCAGACGCCCCTTCTCCAATAACTATAGATATTATAGGAACTCTTAAATTAGCCATCTCAATAAGGTTTTGAGCTATAGCTGAACCTTGTCCTCTTTCTTCAGCTCCAATCCCTGGGTATGCTCCTGGAGTATCTAATAATGTTATTATTGGAAGATTGAATTTTTCAGCAAATTTCATAACTCTTAAAGCTTTTCTATACCCTTCAGGTTTTGGCATTCCAAAATTTCTATAAACTTTTTCTTTTGTTCCTCTACCTTTTTCTTGGGCAATAATGACAACTTTAAGAGTATCTATAATAGCTATCCCAGACAATATTGCCGGATCATCACTATATAGTTTATCACCATGAAGTTCAAACCAAAAAGAAGTTATCTTAGAAATATAATCACTAGAATAAGGTCTTTCAGGATGTCTAGCTAGTTGTACCCTTTCCCATCTAGATAAATTTTGATAAATATTATCTCTTTTCTCTATTAATTCATCTTCCAATTTCTTAATTGTACTAGTTACATCCACTCCACTATTAATAGAATTCTTTCTTAAAGAATTAATTCTATCTTGAATATCTTTTAATGGTAATTCGAAATCTAATTTATATATATCACTCATTAGGCTTTAAATAATGACTTTAGAATAATTTCAATATCAAAAATCAATGATTGATTCTTAATATAATAACTTTCAAGCCGTAAACTATTATTTCCTTTAAATTTTTTAGTCTTAATTAAAGTAGTTAATCCAGGTTTTAAAATATGATTTGGATTTTTATTGCTTATGTTAACTAATTCACTTCCTACGACACTTAATTTACCTAAAAAAACTTGATACAAAAGTGGAATAGCACTTATCATTTTATTATCAACCTTAATAAACTTTAATTTAATATATTCTTGTTCTAAACCCCATATTCTTTCTGTTTTAAATCCAATTAAAAAATAAAAGAGAAGGATTAAAGGAAAAGTTAAAAAAATCATAAATAAAGATAGAATTATATCAAAAGATCTTTTAATGATAATATTACTTCTTTCTAAAAAAGGAATTTCATAGGACATTAACTCGATTCCTGAAATATTTTCAACTTCTCCTTTGCTTAAAATAATATTACTACCTTCAGGGATGATTTTAAATGCCAGATTAAAACCTTTTAATTTTTTAATTATTTGAAAAATTTTATTAGATGTAAAATAATTTTCTCTAATAATAATTTCTGTAATTTTATTTTTAATAACAATTTCTTTAATATAATCAATTTTACCTAAGAATTGATTAAATAACATAGGATTTGAGTTGTCAGTATAGCCAATAATAGAAATATTTGAATCTGGATCACTATTTATTTCTTTTCCAATTTTTAATGTTTCTTTATCAGCTCCAATCATCAATGCTCTTCTTTCAATAAAGTTTTTAAAACTCTTAAAAAATAAAATTTTATTTAAATATAAAGATTGAATAATTAAACGCCACATTACCATAAATAATAAAGTGAAAATAGTAGATATAAATAACACACCTCTAGAATAAGCGAAAAATGAAATAAAATAAGTACTTGTTGAAGATACTAAAAAAGTTATTATTATTGATAAAAATATTCTAGTAAATGAAAAAGAACCTTTTTTATATACACCTATAATTTTTGAAGAAACAAACCAAGAAATAATAAAATTTAGAATTAGTAAATAATGGTAAGAGATTTTGGATATCTCAACAATTTCATAATATTGATAGCTATACCATAAATATATTGAACAAGCAAAAGAAGCTATTATAATAAAAGTATCTACTAAAACTGAGATTAGATTACTTATAAGAAGTTTAGCATAAGAGAAAGTCTTTCTTAAAAATAATCCTAGTTTAACAACGAGACTAATAAACTTCCAATATTTATATTTTTGGGAATATTTTTTAAAATAAATGTCCATTGCAGAATAAAATACGCTGATCATATCAAAAGGAGCATTTTTAACGCTCTCACCCTTATAGTGAATGATTTCAGTAATTGGATTATAGTATATTTTATATCCACCCTCTTTTATTCTATGGCATATATCAATATCTTCTCCAAACATAAAAAAGCGTTCATCAAAATCACCTATTTCTTTAAATACTTTCATAGGAACAATCATAAATGCTCCACTAATAACATCTACTTCATGCTTTGTTTCCGTATTAAGATAAGTTAAGTTGTACCCTCCAAAAATTTTACTTTTAGGAAATATTCTATCTAAACCAAGTAATCTAGATATTGAATTAAATAAATTAGGAAAAGATCTTTTACATGAATGCTGAATTGTACCATCACTATTTAATATTTTAGGCCCTACAGCCCCTAAAGAAGGATTATTAGAACAAAAATCTAATAAAGTAGATAAAGTATCTTCTTGAATAATAACATCAGGATTTAAGATGCATACATATTCACCTTTAGATAAAGAAATTCCTTTATTAACCGCCTTAGAAAAACCTTTATTGATATCATTTTTCAATAATATAACTTCATTGAAATTGTCTTTAATTTCATCTATACTTCCATCATGAGAATCATTATCCACTACTATTATTTCATAATCATTTTGATTTAAATCTGATTTATGAATAGACCGAATACATTGACTGATATAATCTTTTACATTGTAGGAAACAATTATAATACTAATTTTCATAAAATTATAAACCCAAGATTTTTTTAATTCTAAATAGCGGAACTTTTAATATTGCTTCAAAAATAATTTTTTTAGACATTTTTGATTCTCCAACGGTTCTATCATGAAATATTATTGGAACTTCAGTAAGGTTAAATCCTTTATTTGAAAAAATAAAATTCATTTCAATTTGAAAAGAATAACCTTCTGATTTAATTTTTTCTAAATCAACTGCTTTCAATGCCTGGACCTTAATGCATTTATAACCGCTTGTCAAATCGTATATATTCATACCAGTAAAAATTCTAGCATATATATTTGCAAAATAACTTAAAATTAATCTTCTAAGAGGCCAATTGACTACATTTACTCCTGTTTTGTATCTACTTCCAATAATTACATCATACATTTCAATTTGATCTATAAATTTTAATATATCTTTTGGAGAATGAGATAAATCAGCATCCATTTGAATAACATAATCATAATTATTTTTAATTGCCCATTTGAAACCTTCGCAATAGGCTGAAGCTAAACCATCCTTTCTCTCTCTTTCAATTAAATACAAACCATTATCATTAGACATAATTTTTTTTATTGTTAACGCAGTTCCATCAGGAGAGGCATCATCAATGATTAAAACATCTAAAGTAATTTCAGTCTCTATCTCTCTAATTTTAGAAATTAAAGTAGAAATATTAGCATTTTCATTATATGTTGGAGTAATAATTAAAAAATTCATTTTCACCTTATTATATTACTTATAATCTTTAAACTATATTCAGTTTCATAAATATTACAATTAATTAAGTTTGATATCAAATCTGTTTTCAAAGAAACATCTTCTGGTCTTTTAGCTAAAAAATTAAACTCTTTCCAACTACACTTATTTATTAGGCCTTGATCATATTTAAAAATTTTAGCAACTAATTTAGAAAAATCATAAATAGATAATCTGTCCTGACCAGTATAATTAACAATCAGATTCTGATTAAAAGGAAGTAATTTAATTATTGTAATAGATAAAGCATTAATTGATGTTGGTTTAGATATCATATCAATAGCAGCGTTAATTTCTTTTTTATTTTTAAGATTATTTAATACCCAAGATAGCCTATTTGAAGAAATATCTAAATATTCACTATATAAATTTCCAGTTCTTACAATAATATATTTTTTCTGAGAGGATCTTATACAATTTTCTGCTTCTAATTTAGTCTTACCATAATAGTTTACAGGATTAGGTAATGAAGCTTCAGTATAAGAGCCAGTTTTTCCATCAAATATATAGTCTGTAGATATATGAATAAGCTTAGATTTAATAGGCATATACCTTAAAATATTTTTTACAATTTTTACATTTGAATCATATGCATTTTTTTTGTTTTTTTCACAATAATCTACATTAGTAAAAGCTGCACAATTTATTATAAAATCTGGTTTATATTGCTTCATTAGTTTAGAGACGTTATTTTCCAAAGATAAATCATATCCCTGTACACTATAAGGACCAATATTTAATGAGGTGTTAGATACCAAAAAAGATTTACTCTTTAAAAACAAATTCAAAGAATGTCCTAATTGACCATTAGAACCAGTAATTAATATCTTTTTTTTTGACACTTAAACAGTTGCACCATTTCTCTTAAATTCTGATAATTTATCAACTAATAAGCTATCATTTAAAGATAAAATTTCAGCTGAAAGAATTGCAGCATTAATAACCCCATGTTTACCTACAGACATTGTAGCTACAGGTACGCCTTTTGGCATTTGAACAGTAGCTAAAAGTGCATCCATACCATCACTAATACCTCCAGGAAATGGAACACCAATAACTGGTAAAGTTGAGTTAGCTTTTAAAGCCCCAGACAAATGTGCAGCCATACCAGCCCCACCAATTAAAATTTTATAACCTTTATCTCTAGCATTCTTTGCAAAATCAGCAACTTCATCAGGGTTTCTATGGGCTGAAATTACATGTGTTTCTACTTCAATTGAAAAAAAATCAAAATATTTATATGAATCTTCAATATATTTTTTATCATTTTCACTACCAAGTATTATGGCTACTTTATTATTCATTTTTACCTCCATTATTTCCTTTAAAAAATAGAATTTATAATAATTGTTTCCAATTCTTTTATGAGACTAACTTTTGAATTTCCTGGTGCATTTATTAAACCATAAACCAACAAAGATTTACTTTGATTCTCATCTTGAATTAAATACGCAATAAGCGGACCTCCAGTTTTATATAAATTATGATTATATAATGCATTCAATTTGTATATAGTTCTATTTTGGTTTTTTGTTTTAGAATATTTATTAAAATTAGAAATTAATTCTATATCTTGATCAATTAATTTTAAATTATTTTTTATTATCTGATTCATTTCTATATTTCCATTAATATCCACAAAATCAATATCCTTAAAAATCAACCATTGATATAAAGCATTGCTATCATAGCTAATACTACCTTTACCAATCCATAAAAAACTATTTTGAGAATTTAGAGTATCTATAATTTTGAAATCTTGACTTAATAACAACTCTACACCAAACATTGAATTAGCAATATTGGATATTTTTAAAGTATCTAAATTAGATTGAATTATTTTTTTATACCTAGATGAGTACAAAGAGTCTACATGTAAATCAATTGTAGATTTAATAAAATTAATACTACCATCTAAATTACTCTTTAAAGTTTTATTATTAGATTCATTTATAAGAGTAATCATTTGAGGCGAAGAAAAAACATCACTGATTGTTACAGGGAATTTTTGAATGCTATGGGTTAGCTTAAAATCATTAATTAGATTATCTACACTCTTATCAACAGGATCGGTAATTGATGCAATGATAATATTTGAATATTCTTTATAATATTTAAAACCATCAGGAGTAATCCAATTTTTAGTGTAACAAAGCTCAGGTTCAGGAGTATGAATTATACAATCAAAAATATAATCATCTATTAGAGGTTCTAACAATTCTTTATCTTCTGATGATGAAACAATAATAATTTCATTAAATTCACCTCTAGATTCAGGGAAGCTTTTGTTGCATCCTACAAAAATAAGTGCACATACACTAAATATTATTTTTTTATACATATATATAACTTAGAAGAAGATTTATTATTATTAAATAAAATAGTAAAAAAAGATATAAGTGATATATAAATAAATTTAAATAATTTAATAATAAAATTTTTAGACTGAATACTTAAATAGATATTATAAAAAGTATCCTGAAAAATACTTTTTTACTCTATGATTTTAAAATTATATCTAGATAATAATCGAGCTAAACTCTCATCGTTAAAATGATAAAGGTGCCTAGGAGCATCATATGCCACCCAATCTTTATTAAAATAATCTTTTTCTACCGCATCTATATTAGGTATTGCCAAAAAAATATATCCCTCTCTATCTAAAGCTTGATGAATATGAACTAAAGCGTTTGATATATTATGTATATGTTCTAAAGAATGCCATAAAGTAATAATATTATATTTTTCATTATCAATCAATGAACTGGAATTATCTAATATTGGCTCATAATTAGTAGCATTAAAACCTCTTTTACTTAAGTATCGACTAAATTCTCCTTTACCTGAACCATAATCTAATATTTGTTTACTTTTGTTGGCATATTTCTGTATTAGATTAATTTTCCATCTAAATGAAAAAAATTGTGCTATTTTATAAAAAATACTAGTATTGCTATGAGGGGAATAAGCTTTACTTCTATAATACTTACTAATTCCTTCTTCATCAGGCCTAGGATTAAGATATACAAATCCGCATTCACACTTTACAATCTGAAAATGATCATCAGATATATTGAATCGATCTTTTACAGCAAGATATTCTTTATAAGAATTTGAGCTACATATTTGACAATTAATTGTTTCCATTATTGACTTTTTTGTGTTTTAACAAATAGAAAAGTAATAAACCAGAAATAATCATAAATAAAGATAGATATTGAGCGCTTGATAAATTAAACATATAACGTTCATTGGTTCTTAAAAACTCTACAATAAATCTAGAGAACCCACCTGTTACAAGATATATACAAAATATAGAGCCTTTAAAAAATTGTAATGATTTTTTATATCTCATTATTAAATAGAAAAACATAAAATATAATAGCATCTCATAAATTTGAGTAGGATGAACAGAAATAATATTATTAGAATTATTAACTAAGTACTGTTGTAGATATTCTCTTGAATATCCTAAAAAAGAAAAATGGGTTATAAATGTTTCTATAGAAGTTGCAGGCAAACCATTAGGTAGTGATATTGCCCATGGTAAATTTGATGGAACGCCATAATCATCACCAACTAAAAGACACCCAATTCTACCTATTCCATGACCTAACAATATAAATGGTGTGATAATATCAGCAAGTGTTAAAAAATCTAACTTATATCGTTTAACATATAAACCAATTAATAGAATAGCACAAATTAAACCACCATTAAAAACTAAGCCTGAACCTAAACTTTGTAATTCTATAATAAAACCAGAGAAATTACCTGAAAAGAGTTTAATAAAAATATTTTGAATATTGCCGATAAAAATATTAAAAGATTGTGTTTCTATAACATAATAGAACTTAGAACCAATAATTGCAGATATGACAGCATAAAATATGATATCATCAATAATTTTTTCATCAATATTTTTATTATTAAATTCTTTTTTCAAGAAATAATGACATATTAAAAATGCAGAGGCTACCATTAAGCCAAATGATGGTATTTTAAAAAAATATAAATCTATCCAAGGGTACAAACTTATTATTCCTCACCTGATTTTAAAATGGCTAAAAATGCACTTTGTGGAAGTTCAACATTACCTACCACTTTCATGCGCTTTTTACCTTTTTTTTGTTTTTCAAGAAGTTTTCTTTTTCTACTAATATCGCCTCCATAACATTTAGCTGTTACATTTTTTCTTAAAGCTTTAACTGTTTCTCTAGCAATTATTTTTGCTCCAATAGTGGCTTGTATTGGAATTTCAAACTGCTGTCTTGGAATTTCTTTTTTTAATTGTTTACATATTTTTGATCCACTTTGATAATCATAATCTTTATGCACTATCATACTTAAAGCATCAATAATATCATTCTTTATTTTGATATCTAACTTAACTAATTTTGATGGCCTATCATCAATGAACTCATAATCTAAAGATGCGTAGCCATTAGTTGAGGATTTTAGTTTTTCAAAAAAATCATATATTACTTCTCCTAAAGGCAATATAAAATTAATTTGAACTTTATTTTGTGATAAATATGTAGTTGACTGAAATTCTCCTCTTTTACTAACGCATAATTTCATAATATTACCAATATACTTATCAGGAGCTATAAGTTCTGCTTTAATATAAGGTTCTTTAATTTGATCAATATTTCCTGAATCTGGCATATCTGCAGGATTTTTAACAGAAATCTCTTCTTTGTTCCTTTTAATAACCTTATAACTTACATTAGGTGCTGTTGAAATTAAATTCATATTAAACTCTCGTTCTAAACGTTCCTGCACTATTTCCATATGTAATGGACCTAAAAAACCACAACGAAAACCAAAACCTAAAGCTGTAGAAACATTAGGTTCAAAAGTTAATGCAGCATCATTTAATTTTAGTTTTAACAAACTAGTTTTAAAATCTTCATAATCATTAGAATCAATAGGGTACATACCACTAAAAACCATAGGTTTTATTTCTTTATAACCAGGTAATGGTAATGTATTTTTTTCATTTTTCAATGAAACGGTATCACCTACTTTTATATCTACCACATCTTTTAAACTCGTTACTATATAACCAACATCACCTGAAGACAAAATATCAGTTTTAACTTTCTCTAATTTTAATTTTCCTACTTCTGTAATTTCAAAATTTACCTTATTTGAGACCAACTCAATAATGTCATTTTTCTTAAATTGTCCTCCAAAAACTCTAATATAAGCTACTACCCCTCTAAACTGATCATAAAAAGAATCAAATATAAGACCTCTAGACATCTTGTTTTCATGTTTATTTGTTGGTTTAGGTATTTTAGAAATTATAGATTCAAAAACAGCATCAATCCCTAAACCTTCTTTTGCACTAATAGATAGAATATCTTCTTTCTTACACCCTATTAATTCTACAATTTGTTCAGACACTGCTTCTACATCAGAATTAGGCATATCTATCTTATTTAAGATGGGTATTATAGTTAAATCCGCCTCAACAGCTAAATATAAATTACTAACTGTTTGAGCCTCAACACCTTGAGATGCATCAATAATCAATAGCGCCCCCTCACAGGCGGCCATACTTCTAGATACTTCATATGTAAAGTCAACATGGCCAGGAGTATCGATTAAATTTAAAGTGTAATTTATATTGTCAGTATGAGTATAATCCATTTGTATAGGATGAGATTTAATAGTTATCCCTCTTTCCTTTTCTAAATCCATATCATCTAAAACCTGAGCCTCTAAATTCTTTTTTGAAATTGTATTAGTTAATTCTATTAAGCGATCAGCTAAGGTTGATTTTCCATGATCAATATGAGCAATAATGCAAAAATTTCTAACATTTGAATTTTTGTTAGTCAAAATTTGGTTTTCTTTTTTCTACAAATGCAGCCATACCCTCTTTACTTTCATTTTCATTAAATAATTTTCCAAATTCAATAGCTTCAATATTTAATCCATCATTTAATTTTAAATCATAACTTTTATTAATTAATTCAATTGTTTTTGAAATAGCATTAGGAGCATTTAAAGAAATTTTATTTATTATTTTATATATACTATCCAATAATTTATCATGATTAAAAATACCATCAATAAGTCCGATAGATAAAGATTCAGAACTTGAATACATTTTTCCAGACAAAAGGATTTCCATAGCCTTACCTTTAGAGACGATTTTACCTAATCGTTGTGTCCCGCCAAATCCTGCTATTAAGCCTAATTTAACCTCTGGTTGACCTATTAATGCCTTATCAGAGGCATATCTCATATGGCATGCTAATGCTAATTCACAGCCACCACCTAAAGCATATCCATTAATAGCTGCTATTACTGGTTTATTAAAGTTTTCTATTTTAGAAAAAATTGATTGACCTAATCTAGAATGTGCATGAGCTAATTCTTTTGACATAGCTTGCATTTCTTTTATGTCAGCACCCGCAATAAAAGCTTTATCACCTTCACCAGTAATAATTACACATTTTATATCAGACTCTAAAGTGATTTTATCAATTATTAAATCTAACTCCTTTAACACATCTGTACTTAGTGTATTAAATGGACCATTTGATATTGTTAGTATAGATGTATCATTATTTTTTGTAATTTTTATGTATTTCATTTTTTTGAAAAAGCTCCTGAAAATAATAGCATAACTGTAAATATTTCTAAACGACCTAAAAGCATTAAAAATGAAGCTAGAATTTTTGCTGGAAAACCAATGTTTGCCCAATTTGATGAAGGACCAATATCACCCAAACCAGGACCTATATTACCTATAGCTGAAGCAGATACTGATAATGCAGTATTAAAGTTTAAACCTAAGCATGCAAAAACTATGGCAGAAAAAACAAAAATAAAAATATAAAATAAATAAAAGCCAACCGTATTATTAACTATCTCTTCGGAAACTTTTTTTGATCCTATTTTAATTTTAAATACACCCTTCGGATGAATTAATTTTTTAAGCTCTCTAATTAAAAATTTAAAAACTAATATTGTTCTTATAATTTTGATACCACCCGTTGTAGATCCAGCACAACCACCAATAAATAATAACACAAAAACCATTGTTTGTGAAGTATAATTCCATTGTTGGTAATCGGCTGTAGAAAAACCTGTTGTAGTTAATAATGAAACAGAGTTAAACAAAGAATTTCTAAAACCTTCTTCAAAATTTCCACTTTTAAAAAAATTTACTAGATAATTATCTGTAAAAAAAACTAATGTAAATACAAGAATAATAGATACATACACTTTAAATTCTTGATCTTTAAAGTATTCAATACGACCTTTTCTAAAAGCTAAGAAATGTAAAGAAAAACTTGATGCAGCTAAAATCATAAACAATATCATTGTATACTGCACAATCGAAGGATAAGAAGCAATGCTATCTGGATTAGTAGAAAAACCACCTGTAGCCATCGTTGCAAATGTATGAGTTAAAGCATCATAAAAACTTAAGCCTTCAATTACAAGAATTAGAGTTTCTGAAATAATTAATCCAAAATAAATACTCCATAATAATGTAGCAGTTTGCTTAATTCTAGGAGTTAATTTATCTGCAACAGGCCCAGCGACTTCAGCTCTAAATAATTGAACTCCACCAAAGCCCATCAAAGGTAATATAGCAATACTAAACACAATAATACCAATCCCACCAATAAAATGGGTAAAACTTCGCCAGAACATCAAACCTCTTGGTATATTTGAATAATCTTGAATAGATAATATACTAGCTCCAGTAGTTGTTAGACCAGATATAGACTCAAAAAATGAATCAATAAAGCTCTCAAAAGGACCTCCATACAAATAAAATGGTAAAGCGCTAAAAACTGCCATCATAATCCAACTTAAAGAAACGAGAGTATATCCATCTCTATGAGATAAATCAAGCTTACCTGTATCTTTAAAAGAAAAATAAGGAAATATCTTAGTAATTCTTAATTGCGTTAAAAAGATTAATAAAATTCCAAATCCTGATGTGATTAAAATAGAATACAAGATAGCTATCAAATCATCACTATTATCTAAATAGCTCCAAATTGCACTAAAAAACATTGATATACCTAAAAATACAAGGACATAACCAATCATATTAAATATTCTTTTATTAAACATAATTATATCATTTTATATTATTAAAATAATTGTTCAGCTTTATAAATATCTTCTTTTTTAGTAAAAAACAACAATTCATCACCAATTTTAAGATCTGTGCCTCTTATTGGAATAATAATTTTGTCCTTTCTAACAATTGCAGCTAAACAAATTTCATCAGGAAGGTCTTTTATAGAAAGTTTTCTAATTAAAAAATCTGAATCTTCTCTTACTATAATTTCAAGAGATTCTATATCTATTTCATCAAATCTTGAAACAGACAATTTATCTTCATCACTTCTAATAATTTTTAATACTTTATTTACGGCTGACGTATTTTTACTAATAACGGCATCAATGCCTATCCTTCTAACAACCTTAAAAAAACTAGTACTATTAATATGGACAATGACTTGTTTAACTCCATAATGTTTCATTAGCAAAGATGACATAATATTAATTTGTTCATTTTCAGCTACCGCAATAAAACAATCTAATGAAGAAATATTTTCAGATTCAAGAAAATCAATATCTAAACCATCATCAGTAAGGACTAAAGTATTCTCCAACTTATCACTAATTAATTCAGCCTTTTCTACGTCTTTTTCCAACAATTTAACATTATAATCATCTTGTAATGAGGCAGCAACTAAACGACCTACTTTACCACCTCCCATTATCATAATATTCTTTACTTTGAATGAAGATTTTCCAGCCATTAACTGAACTTTATCTAAACAATTTGAAGGAGCTGCAAAATAAGCTATATCATTAATAGCATACTTTGTCTTTTTATGGGGTATGAAAGTTGAATCTCCTCTACAGATAATAGACAATTTATGAGGTATATATGGATTTGATATTTCAACATTTTCCATAGTTCTACCGATTAATGGAGATGAAGCATCTAATAAAATACCTATTAATGTAATTTTTTCATCTTTAAATGTTTCAATATCAAGACTAGATGGTTGAGTAATTATTTTTTTTATCTCATCTCTAGCTGCTTTTTCAGGAAAAACTATATGATTAATTCCAAATTGAGAAGGATCTATAATTGTTTTTTTACCGTATTCAGTATTTCTTAATCTGCAAATTACTTTTTTAGCCCCTCTTTCCTTACCCATCTTAGAGGCAACTAAGTTAACTTCATCAATCCTTGTCAGTGCAATAAGATAATCTATCTCATTCATTTCAATATTTTGGATTATTCTTTGAGAACAGCCATCACCTTCAATTACCTTTGCATCAATATTATTTATAACTTTTTGACATTTTTGAGGATCTATATCAATAACAGTAATATCATGCTCTTCTTTACTTAAAGATTTAGCTAGATTAAAACCAACCTCACCTGCGCCTATAATAACAATGTTAAACTTCATAAAAAATTTAAACTAAAAACTTAACTCCATACTAAGTATTCAATAAGAAAGATAAGAACATTTTTAATTTATTATATATAATACCTAATAACAAAATATTTACTTAAAAAAAAAGCCTCAAAAAAATTGAGGCTTTTTCATTATTATGTAGATTTAACTACTTAATAAAAGTCATTTGTAATGTATTAGAATAATTAGGAGCACTCATTTTTAGTATATATTGACCACTAGCAACTTGCTGACCATCATTATTTAAGCCATTCCAAATTACTTTGTAGCTACCAGCTTCTTTATAATCTGAAGCTAATGTTTTCACTAAAGAACCACTCATATCATAAACATTCAATGTAACATTACCAGCTTGAGTAATATTAAATGGAATTGTTGTAGATGGGTTGAATGGGTTTGGATAATTCATTTCTAAAGATGTTTCTTCAGGCATAAAATTAATATCATATGAAGATTCTTTTTCACAATCAACAGATACACCATTTGCACCAGCTAAAATTAAATTAGAAATAGCTATATTTGCATTTGAAATACCATCCATTGTATCAAAAGAGATATTAATTACTGAACTTAGATCATTAGATGAACTCATAATTTTATCACCTTGCATGCTAAACATTATCACTCTAGCTTTGCCAGGCTCGATCACTTTAGAATACACATCAGCAGAATTTACTAATGATGTGATTTGACCTTCAGATAAAGAAAGTAGATTATTATCATAATCTAAATCAAACTGAACTCCATATATGTCTACATCAGAGTGAATTGTAATTTCAACTGCATTCGGGTTGTTATCTTCTTTTGATTTAATAATACCACTATAAGATGTGTGGCTTAAACCTAAAGATAACATTAAGATTAATAGTGTTAATTTTTTCATTTTAAATACTCCTTCGTTTAAAAACATTACAATGACATTAACTTTTCTGACATAAATTAAAATAAGATTTCATATTATGCAAATATTATCGAACATTTTATTGTAACAATTTATTTCAGATAAGATTTTGTGCACCTTATCACATGTTAACTTGAACGTTTAATTTGACCAGCGATCAAACTAAATTTCTGTTCAATACTCTCATAACCTCTATCAATATGGTAAATTCTAGAAATTTCTGTTTCTCCTTCAGAGGCCAATCCAGCAATCACTAAAGAAGCGCTAGCTCTAATGTCAGTTGACATAACTTGCGCTCCATATAATTTATCAACACCAGTAATATGAGCAACATTATTATCTAAATGAATTTTTGCTCCAAGTCTCTCAAGTTCAGCTATATGAGTAAATCTATCTGTATATATAGTATCCGTGATGGTACAAGAGCCTTCAGATATTGTCATTAAAGCCATCCATTGAGCCTGTAAATCTGTTGGGAATCCTGGATATATTGCAGTAGACATATCAATAGACTTTGGTTTTCTATACATCCTTGTTCGTAATTGATTTTTAGTAATATCTATATCAGCTCCTGCATCAATAAGTTTATTAGTTACAATTGATAGGTGATTTGGTTCAATATTTTTTAATGTCACATCTCCGCCACACATAGCAACAGCAATCATAAATGTTCCAGCTTCAATTCTATCGGGTATAACGTCAAATTCAACTTTATTTTTCAAAGTATTAACGCCTTTTATATTAACTGACCCATCTTGTTCTCTATGTATATCTGCACCCATAAGATTTAAAAAATCAATCAAACAGTCTATTTCTGGCTCCATAGCTGCATTCAGTATTCTTGTTACACCTTTAGCTTTAACTGCAGCCATTATTACATTTCCTGTAGCACCTACACTACTTTTATCAAAAATAATATCAGCACCCTTTAACTGGCCCGAGGCATTAATATAGCCACCAGATAATTCAATTTCGGCTCCCATCTTTTCTAATGCTTTAATATGAAAATCTACAGGTCGTGGACCCCAAGCACAACCGCCAGGAAGAGATACTTGTGCTTTATTGAAGCGACTCATAAATGGGCCTAATACGTAAAATGAAGCTCGCATTGTTTTTACTAGATCATACGGAGCATATGGCGTATTACAATTTTCAGTGTTAATTACAAATTTATTTTTCTCTATATCAACTTTAGCACCAACCATCTCTAAAAGCTTAGCCATTGTTAATGTGTCTCTTAATATAGGAACATTATTTAATGTATACTCTCCTGGGCTAATAATACAAGCTGTCATTAAGGGTAATACAGCGTTTTTTGCTCCACCAATAGAAACTTCACCATTTAATGATTTTGTTGAATTAATGATAAATTTATCCACCTTCTACTGCCCCATCATATTAGTTGCTTGTTTTATACTGTCTGAAGTTATCTCTTCATTGCTTAAAAGTCTAGCAATTTCATTAATTTTACTTTCGTTATTTAATTCTTCAATTTTTGCAACTATCCTATTATCTGAATCAGTTTTAAATATTTTATAATGTGAATCATTAGTTTTTGAAGCAATTTGAGCTAAATGAGTAACACATACTACTTGACTATATTTACTTAACTCGTACAATGCAGAACCAATCTTACTAGCTGTACTTCCAGAAATACCCACATCAACTTCATCAAAAATTAGTGAATTTAAATTAAATTTATCTTGCAAAGATAGCTTGATAGCTAACATAATTCTTGAAATTTCTCCACCAGAAGCAATGTATGTTAAGGGTTTAAAATCTTCACCTTTATTAGTTCTAATAAAAATCTCACATTCATCATACCCCGAATTAGATAAAAAAGAATTGTCAGAATTAATTTTGAACTGTATTTCAGCATTGTTTAAATCTAAAAATACAAATTTTTTCTTGATCTCATTTTCGATAATAGGTTGTATCTTTTTTCGGATAATTGATATTTTCTTACATAAATTCATTAATTTAGTCTCTAATGTATTAATTTTAGACTCATAATCTGATATTTCTTTATCATAATTTTTAGATTTTATAATCTGATTTTTTAAAGATTCTTTGTGATTTATAACATCTTTAATCCTGGGTCCATATTTGCTTTTGATATGATTTAAAAAAGCAATTTTTTCTTCATATTTTTTTAATTTTTCAGCATCAAGCACTATATCATTTGAAAGGTTTTCTAAATCAAACGATATATCGTTTGCCTCAATTAATAAAGATTCTAATCTTGAACTAATTGTTTTAAAATCCTTACTATATTCGACTATATCTTCAATATTTTTAATTGCATTAGATATTTTAGAAGAAACATTATTATCTGATAAATCATCACTAAGATTAGATTTACTAACCGCAATACTATCTTTTATCTTTTTTGAATTAAATAATAATTGATATTTAGACATAAGTTTTTCTTCCATACCTTCTGTTAAATCAATTTTTGATAATTCTTCATTTTGAAATTGATATAATTCTTTTTTTGCTTTGTATTCTTCTTTTTCTCTTACTAAATCAGATAATTCCTTTTTCATTTTTTGCCACTCTGTATATACAGAATCTATTTGATTTAAAATTAAACTATTATCTGCAAAAGCATCTAAGTATTGAATATGTAAATTTTTATCCAATAAGTCTTGATGATCATTTTGATTATGTATATCTATAGCATTTTTTAATAATTGACTATATGTTTCAAAATTAGTTTTTTCATTATTAACATAAAAGGTAGATATGTAATTTTTAGATATTTTTCTTTCAAGACTATAGTCTTTATTATCAATATTAATTACTGAATTAATAGATGCAGAATCAGCATTTTTTCTAAAATCATCCTTATTAAACTTTTTTACTTTTAAATATTCTATTGATTTAATTAAGATTGACTTACCTGCGCCACTTTCACCTGTTATAATATTAAAACCTTTAGAAAAATTAATCTCTAGATTGTCAATAATCGCAATATTTGATATATTAATATTTTTAATCATTTTTTCACTGCAATTGCTGTTGCATATTCTTTAATATGAGATATAGAAATATATAGAGTAAAAGAATCATCATAATTAGAGCTAAGTATATTGACATAAGGAGAACCATCATTCTTGTTTAATATTTGAATATCTTTAAATATTAATGATTTAATATCATTATTGGAAATAACCTTAAAAACTGCCTCTTTAGCTGCAAATCTTCCAGCATAATGCTGGTATTTATTTGACCCTTTAGATTCACAGTAAACTATTTCATCTTTGGTATAAACTCTATTTAAAAACTTATCGCCTTTTTCTTTAATAAGCTTTTCAATGCGAGCAACTTCTATTATATCAGTTCCAACCATTATTTATTAATTTTATTTATTAGATTAATTAAATCTGAAATATCTTCAAGAACATAGTCTGCACCTGAGTTTTTAGTATCAAAAGTATCACCGTATTTAGCAAAAGCAGTTTTCATACCTACATTTTTAGCGCCAATTATATCTCTTTCAGGCCAATCACCAACCATTAGAGTTTCTTCTACTTTTACACTTAAAGACTTAATTGCTTCTTTAAATGGTTCAGGAGATGGCTTATGAATACCTTTATCATGTAGCGTTATTACTGCGTCAAAGGTATGTTCTAAATTAACAGAACAAATTCTAACCCAAGCCTCTCTACTTGGAGCATCTGAAATAACAGCTAATTTTAAACCCATTTTTGTAAGAGAAAATAATGTTTCATTAACATTTTTATAAAGCATTAATGAGCTTTCTTTAGCTTTTTTATATGCTATAATACCTGAGGCTAAAATTTTGTAATCAACCTTACCAATAGTATCTTTTAAAAATGAATCAAAAACTTCTTGATATTCATAACCCTTAGAATCATATATTGAATAAATTTTTTGTATTGCAGCTTCTTTGTTAACTTCAAGGCCAGAGAAAATCATTCCTGATACAGCAGCTTCAACAGCAGTATTTTTCATTTTCATAAAATCTAGCAAGGTATTATCTAAATCAAAAACTACAGCTTTTATCATATATGTAAGTTTTATTTAATCTTGACAGTGGTTCATGATAGCATCCATCTTCTTAATAATTCTTTTTACTTCAGATCGATATCTTCTATCATATTTTGCGGCTTTTTTTAAAGCTTTAAGAGAAGAGGAGCGGTTACATAAATTAAGCTCAGCAACACCTAACTCAAAATATGCTCCACCATACGTCTTTTTTAATTTTAGACATTGTCTTGCATATTTCTTTGCCTCAACTAAATTTTTATTCATTAATGTATACTTTTCATTCTCTTTGTTCTCTTCAGCCATCATATTGTAAAGTTGGGACAATCTAAATTTAATTCTATAATTATCAGATTTTACCTTAGAAGCTTCCAATAAATACTCTAAAGCCAAATCGTAATTTACAAATTTAGAATCATTAGCTTCTATATGAATAACACCTAATGTTTCATAAGCTTTATAATATTGAGGAGACAAAGTAATAACCTCATTTAATATTTGAATTGCTTCAGAATAAGATCCTGTCTCCATAAAAGAGACACCCAAACTATGATAAGATGACATAAAATTCTCTTCGGTTCTCTCTATGATTCCTATAGCTTTTCTAAATTCCACTATCGCTTCTTCATGAAGATTCATTTTTTGGTAAGAAATACCTGACTTATGAACAGCTTTAAATTTATCTGGGTCTAGTTTCATAACATTTTGAAAGGCTTGAATTGCATTAGAATAATCTTGATTTTCAAAATAGGCATTACCTAAATTATAAAATATTGATGCTTCTGTTGAGTCTATAGATAATGATAAACTATATTCTTCAATCGCATCATCTATTTTACCAAGCCTTAAATAATCATTACCTTTTTGAGCAATCAATTTTGAAATAACATTTATATATTCTTGATATTTTTTTACATATGGATTGATTAAAATTGCTGATTTTAAATACAATATAGCTTCTGTATAATTCTCAGAATTCTTATATAAATCTGCAATATATAAATTTAATAAACCAATATCATCAAACTTCCAATCTGTATGAGCTTCACCTGTATCATAGCTCATGTTTTGATTAGCATCTACAAAAGGTTCACCATTATCCCACTTTTGATTACCTGTTAATAATTCTTTATAATTATTTAAAGCTTTCTCTTTATTACGATCACTAGCATATATTGATTGGATAAAGTTGATTTGTGAAGAGAAGAAAGATAATTTTTTATATTCTAAGTTAATGCTTTTATAGTCTTCTTCATTTGATTTTTTCATTGCTAAATTATACATTTCTCTGGTACCATTAAAATCATCAAACCTTTTAAACACTTTACCTAAATTAAAATAGAAATTAGCATCACAATCTTCTTTATCTTTATTCTTTTTTGCCATAGTATGAGCAATTTCATAATCACCATTATTATATCTATTTGTAATAACACTATCTATCTCATTACAAGAAAATCCTCGAGCATAAAAAAAACCAACTGTTAAAAAAAATATCTGAAAATACCTTAAAAATCTAAATATCATAAAACAACCTTCTTATTTATGGTGTGCTGAAGGCGGGATTTGAACCCGCACGAGATCTAATCTCACTACCCCCTCAAGATAGCGTGTATACCAGTTCCACCACTTCAGCTATTATAAAATTATTCTGTATCCGTACCTGGTAGAGGTATACCCTCATTAATTTCTTTATTGCTATTTAAGCTTTCTTCATTATTTAATGCAGGTAAAGCTTGATTTTTATCATCAAATCTTTCTAAGTCATCTGTTGTTCCAAACCATTGTATAGAAATAGCTAAAATCATAAAAATGACAGCCAATGTAGTAGTAATTCTAACAAGAAGCTTATCTGCACCTTCGCTACCAAAAGCTTGGTTCATTGTATTTCCACCCATAGCAGCACCCATATCACCTTGACCTGACTGTAATAAAATAATTCCAATCAATAAAATTGATACAAGAACTAATAAAAAAACTAAAATACTATACGTCATCTAAATACTCTCCTCAATAAATTTATAAATATCATAAAAATGTTTTGCATTCAATGATGCTCCACCAATTAAAAAACCATCAACACCTTTAAGCTTAATTGATTCTTCAGCATTATTTCTGTTGACACTACCACCATATAATATAGATATTTTTTCTCCATCAAAACCAATATCATTTAAAATATTTCTTATTAACATATGAGTTTTAAGAATCATGTCAGATGTTGCAGTTTTTCCAGTCCCAATAGCCCATACAGGTTCATAAGCAATAATAATATTATTACTTTTGATATTAGAAAGACCTTTTGTTAGTTGTTTTTTTAAAATTTGCTCTGTTAAATCACCCTCTCTCTCCTCTAGAGTTTCTCCAATACAAAAAATAGGAGACAAATCATTGTTAATAGCTAGGTTTAGTTTTTTATTAACCTCTTCATTCGTCTCATGAAAATAAAATCTTCTTTCTGAGTGCCCTACTATAACATAGTTAATACCACAATCTTTAAGCATTTCTACTGAAATTTCTCCAGTAAAAGCGCCATACTCATTATCATTAATGTTTTGAGCTCCTATTTCTATATTTTTACTACTAACTTCACTAAGTACAATAGCTTGGTTCAAAACAGTAAATGGAGGAGCAATTATAGTCTTTATTTTACTATTATCAGTAATCTTGCAATTATTCAAAACAGTAAAATAGTTCATTAGATCTGATTGGGTACCTAAATTCATTTTGAAATTTGCAATACAATATTTTATTCTATTTTTCATTATTCTCCAATGCTTTAACAGAAGGAAGGTCTATTCCACTTAATAGCTCAAGAGAAGATCCACCCCCTGTTGAAATATGTGTAAATTTATTAGATTGAGAAAATTTCCTTGCTGCAGATGCTGTATCTCCTCCCCCTAATATAGAAATTATGCCATTATTTGTTAATTCTTCAATAATTCGACATATTTGCTGAGTGCCTGTACCAAAATATGGATTTTCACTTACACCTAATGGCCCATTCCACAAAATAGTCTCTGCTTGTGATAATATCTGACTAAATAACATAGTAGTTTCAGGACCAATATCAAAACAACCAAAATTAGATGAAATATCATTTATCATCTTTATATCAATACTATCTAAATCATCTAAAGAAGATGCTGTAACAAAGTCAGTAGGTAAAATTATTTCTTTATTTTGTTTTTTAGCAATAGATAACAATCTATCTGCACAAGCAATATCTTCATCGTTTAATAAAGGAGAGGCAATATCAATACCTTTAACTTTTAAAAAAGGAAATGAAAGTGCTCCTCCAATCAATAAATGGTCAGATGTATTTAAAAAATTCTCAATTAGCTCAATTTTACCTTTAACTTTTGCTCCTCCCATAACTACGACAAATGGCTGTAATGGGCTTTGAATTTCATATTTTAAATATTGAAGTTCTTTTTCCATCAAAAAACCCATGCCTTTTTCATTAAAGAAATTTGTAACACCAATATTTGACGCATGAGACCTATGAGCCGTTCCAAAAGCATCATTAATATATACCTCTCCATGAAATGATAGTAATTTCGAAAAATCAGGACAATTATCTAATTCGCCTTTATGAAATCTTAGGTTTTCTAACATATGAATTTGCCCTTTTTCTAAACTAGAAGAAGCTACAAATGATTTGTCAGATACACAATCTTCAGAAAAAATAATTTCTTTACCTAAAATCTTACTTAATTTATCACTAATTGGCCTTAAACTATATTCCTCATCAAATCCATTTGGTCTACCTAAATGTGACATAATAGTAATAGATGCTCCCTGTTCAATACAGTAACGAATTGTTGGCAAACTTTTTTTAATTCTATAATCATCTATAACTTCACCATTTTCAATTGGAACGTTATAATCAACTCTTAATAAAACTCTTTTATCTTGTAAATTTATATTTTTAATCATGCTTTTCCACCTAATTGTACAGAAACTATATCAGAAATACCCTGTTTCTGCTGTGTTATACCATACATATAGTCTGATTCTTGCATAGTTAATTTATTATGAGTAATGATTATAAACTGTGTAGTTTTTGAAAATTCTTTAATTACATCTGTAAATTTTTTAATATTACTGTCATCAAGAGGAGAATCAATTTCATCTAAAATACAGAATGGACTTGGTTTTTTAAGGTATATAGCAAATAAAATAGCTGTAGCAGATAAAGCTTTTTCTCCAGAAGATAACATTTTTAATGTTTTATTCTTTTTTCCCGGAGGTTTTGCAATAATTTCAATATCAGACTCTAAAGGATTACTATCGTCTATTAATTTTAAATAAGAACTTCCCCCATCAAAAAACATTGAATATGTTTTCTTTAAATTTTCGTTTATTAAATCAAAAGATTCTAAAAATTTTACTTTAGCCTCTTGATCTAATTTTGTAATAGTTTTATTTAAAATTATTTCAGAATCAACTAAATCTTTCTTTTGGTTAGAAATAAAATCAAAACGTTCCTTTTCTTTATTATATTCAGATTCAATTGCCATATTAATAGGCCCAATATTTAAAATTGATTTTTTGTTTTTTTTAATCTTAGATGATAAAGTATCGATATTAACAGCATGATCAAAATCTAAATATTTATATATATTTAAGTCATACTTCTCTCTTATGAAATTTTCAATAATTTTTTTTTCATTAGAAATATGATTTAATTTGATCTTGAGATTTTGTTTATCAATAATTTTCTCTTCTTTTTTTTGTTGTTTTAGAATCATCCTGTTCTGAATATTTTTAAATTCACTTGTAATATCATTATACTGAAATTCCAATTTATTTGATTTATTGATATTATTATTAAGGGTTAATTTAAGTTTGTCAATATTTTTTTTTTCATTTAACATATCAGAATCTATCTTATCATTATTTTTAATTAACAAATCAATATTTTTCTTGTACCCCTTAACTTGTATATTAATTTTTCGTTGATTGTCAATAATAGAATTTAATCTAAACTCAAGACCTTCTTTTTCTTTTAATAATTCAATATTCTTTATTTTTAATTCCTGATATTTACAATCCCTTTGATCATATTTTAAATTAAATTCAACCAAACTATTATTAATTTTATTGATAGTTTTCTTTTTGTCTTTATATCCTTTTGATGCTTTATTTAATTGGTTTTTTAAGTCTTTAATATTTTTTTTTAGGGTATTTATACTCTTTTTTAAATTACTTTTTTCATTAATTTGTTCTTCACCATTTTTAATACAATATTTACAATTTTTATCATATTTAAATTTTTCCAAATCAGAAAGGTGTTTAATCATTGTATTGTAATTAGAATCTAGTATATCATAATCACTTTTAAGGGTAGCCATTTTTTTAAATAATTCATGAAGATTATTATTACCAGCATTAATTTGATTCAACATTAAATCTTTATCTTTTTTCATCTTTAAAAAATTACCTTCAAAAGATAAAAATTCTTCATTATGTTTTTTGATAACAGGATTTAATTTGCCTACATCATTTTTTAGCTGATTATGCTTAGTTTCAAAATGAAAATTATTTAAATCAGATTGAGATATCTGATTTTTATAGTATTCTATTTGAGTATTGTTAAATTTTTTATTTTCTGTATACTTGATTATTTGAGAATTAGAAGTATATAAAGTTTCCTTATTTTTATCAATCTCAGTTTTGAAGCTTAAAAGATTCTTTTGAACTGAACTCTGTTTTACTTCTATTTTTTTTAATAAACCATTATCATCTTTGATTTCTTTCAATATAGAAGCTTCATCTATGTTTTTTAAGTCTAATTTATCTTTTATAGGCTTTTCATCATTAGTTAACTGTTTTATTTTAAATCCTGATAATAAAATTTCTTTATCTTTTAAATCAGCTATTAAAAGTTTATGTCTTTTAAATCTCTTCATCTGCAAATTAAGTGATTTAATATTTTTCTCTATTTCAAAAATAATATCATTTACTCTATCTAGATCGCTCATTACAGCTCTTAGTTTACTTCTAGTACTTTTCCTCTGTTGATTATAATTACTAATTCCAGCTGCTTCATCAAGCATTTTTTTGAAGTTAGAATTGTCATTAGAAAGAATATTTTCAATCATTTTTAATTCAATAACAGAATATGCATCAGAACTCATACCTGTATCCACAAACATTTCATAGATATCTTTTAATCGACATAAATTTTTATTAATATAATATTCACTTTAACCTGTTCTAAATAATCTTCTACTAATTTCTACTTCACTATATTCAAGAGGCAATATATGACGGTCATTATCAATAGTCAATTTAACTTGACAAAAATTGATTGGTTTTACAGTTTGTGTTCCATTAAATATAACATCTTCCATCTTAGTAGATCTTAACATACTTTTTTTTGCTCCCCTAATACCCACCTAACTGCATCAATAATATTTGTTTTTCCACAACCATTAGGACCGACTACAGCTGTAATGCCTCTTTCTAGGGAAATATTTGTTTTATTTAAAAAGGATTTAAATCCTTGAATCTCTATATTTTTTATATACATTGGATAAGTATTAACTTAAAAAGTTACCATTAATCTACATCTTCATATTCTGCATCAATAAAATTACTATCATCATGGTTTTTATCAGATTCTTTCTTTTTATTCTTTTTGATTTTATTGAATTTAAAATATCCTAAAAATTTGATTAGTAAAATAAAAATTAAAATTGGTAAAAATAGATATTTAGCAAAAAGAAAAATTATTGAAAAGACAAATATAAGAACTATAGCAAATCTAAAAGTCTTGATAATGTTGTACATATCTAAAAACTCTTAATAGGGTTGTAATACTTTCGACCTTTAATTGGCTCTTTTAAAAGCTCCATAATTGCATTTAAATCATCATTATTATTAACAAAATCTATATCGTTTGTATTTATTATGAGCAGAGGACCTTTATCGTACCTAAAGAAATATTCATTATAAACCTGATTTAAAGATTCAATGTAATCTGGACTAATACTTTCTTCATATACTCTTCCTCTTTTTTTAATATTTGACATTAATTTTTCCGTGTCTGCTTGAAGGAAAATAGCTAAATCTGGATAAATAACATCTTTTTCAAGTATTTTAGCAATCGAGTCATATAAGACCATCTCTCTATCATTTAAATTAAGACAAGCAAAGAGTCTATCTTTTATAAACATATAATCAGAAATAATAGTTTTGGAAAAAATATCAACCTGCTTTAATTCTTGATGCTGCGAATAACGAGATAGTAGAAAAAATAGCTGAGTTTGAAAAGCATGCTGTTCTTGGTTTTTATAAAAATCTTTTAAAAAAGGGTTTTCTTCAAATTTTTCTAAAATAAGTTTAGCTTGAATTTTTTTTGCAATAATATTTGCTAAGCTTGTTTTACCCACCCCTATTGTTCCTTCAATAGATATGTTGTAATATAAAGATGACATACTAATTATACTCCCTAATCTCATCATTAAAATGAGAAATACTATCTAAAAGTTCTTTTATAGTGTTTTTACTATTAGGCAATATATAATCAGAAGCTATATCTGTCCAAGGCTTTAGAACAAATTTTCTTAATTTTATTTTAGAATGAGGAATACTTAACTCTTTTTTATTAACGATAATATTATCAAATGTTAAAATATCTATATCAATAATTCTCGGACCATATTTATCCCCCCTATTCTTTCTACCCATGTTAATTTCAATATTTTGAATAATATCTAATAGTTCTAATGGTAGAGTTTGTGTTTTAATTTCTATTACTTGATTTAAAAAATAATCTTGATCTTTATTTTCCATAGGGGATGTTTCATAAATTCTAGATTTACAAACAATCTTAATTTGAGGATGATTGTTAATTAATAAGTTTGCTTTCTCTAAATGAGCTATTCTATCACCAATATTACTTCCTAGGCTTAAAAATTTTTTCATTTTTTGTATTCAATCTCTACATTAATAAAGTCTTTATTCGAATCAATACTAATAGATGGTTTTCTGATATTAATCTTGATATAGTAAATAGATTTATATTTATTCTTTATATCTACTATTAATTTATTAGCTACAGATTCTAATAAATTAAAACGTTTTTCATTAAAACTAAACTTAACTGTATTGTATAAATTTATATAATCAACCGTATCAACAATAGAATCATGAGGAGTAGTTAAATTGTATGAAATATCTAAATTTAATATAAAGTCTTGACCTTCTTGAATTTCTTCTTGATTTACACCGTGAAAAGCAAAAAATGTAAGGTTTTCTAATTTTATTGAATTTTTAGTAGAGTGTAACATTTACAGCTTGAGGACCTTGTTGACTTTCTTCTGTGTCAAATTTGACTCTTAAACCAATTCGTACAGTTTGACCAATCCTTAAATTTTTAATATTTAAAAAATAATCTTCACCATCATTACCCTCAATGAAACCCCAACCACTACCTTGATTCCATACTTTAATTTTTCCGGATAGCATAGTTAACTCTTTTTATTTTTAAAACCAATATCTTTATCAAATTCACTTGGAAAATCATACCCATCTCTATCTGGATAATGCATAATAGTATTAATAAAATTCCACATTACTAAAAAAATTCCATCAATTTGATTTTCTTTTTGAATATCTAACGGTATGGGGTTACCATCTTTATCTTTACTCTTTTTTATAATTATACCAGGGTGTTGCAACCAAACCCCTAAATGATCATGCCCTTTAACTAAATAATGGCCTGTAGGTGAAGTGATTCCAATTTCTTTAAGATAATTATCATTATTAAAAGATATAAAAACAATATCACCTATAATATCTTCAGATTTAAACATGCATTAGAAAGAAATTATTCTTCTTCCTCTTCTTTTTTGATTTTTGATTCTAAATCATTTAATTTTAATTCTAAATCATCTATTCTTGCTTTTAATGATTTATTTTCCTTTTTTAAACGATTTATATCATTTTTTGAAGTTGACCTATATGTAAAAAATCTATCATCCAAATCACTTAAATCTTCACTAATAACAGAATCAGTATCAAACATTATTGATCTTACATCATCGATTTCTTGATTTGTACCTTTAAACTCTGAAGCAACATCACGTTTGAAAGTAGAGTTTCTTTTCTTGATTTGAATAGTAGTATCTTGCATTTCTTTTAATTTACTATTATGCCCAATATACCTTAAACGTAATTTTTTCTCCTTAACAGAGACTGCGTTAATATCTTCATCTTGAACTTCATTAGTCTGAGTATTACCTTTAATACCTTCATCTACAGTTCCTGTAAGTTGGCTGTAAATAAAAATTATGCCTAAAATTGAAAAAACAACAATAAACCATAAAGCTTTATATTGAATAGGATTTGCAACAGCATCTCTTGCAGTATCAAGGGTTTGCTTTAATATTGACTGTTCTTCTAACGCCTCTGTTATTTCATTTTCTTTAACATAACCCATATCAATTAAAGTTTGACCAAGAGGCCTATCCCCTTGTTCTTCTAAAGCATGATTAAGCTGCTTCTTGGTTATATATTTTCTCTTTATTAAAATATCACCAATTTTTTTTATTTCTTTAGCCATATATTTATAATCCTATTTTAATTTTTCTAATTTTTTGAGTTTTTCTTCCCACTCAGACAACTTATTATCTTTAGGCGTTTTTTTAATATTTTTAGTATCTATATCATTTAGATACTTTTCTCTTTTTTTCTCTTTATCCTTAAGAGCTTTAAATAAATTTGACATCTCACTATTAAATCCATCAATAGTAGAATTAAGTCTAGAAACCAATTCTTTCATAAGTGGCTCCCCATAATTTTTACCAATAACATCCATTAGATTATCAAACTTATCTTCTAGATATTTAATTCTATCTTCTTTCTTATTAAAATTCATATCGTTAATTTTTAAAAACTATTGGAATCATACAAATCATTTTTTACTTAAATAGTATGATTTTCATCAAATTTTGAATTATCTACTTCTTCTTGACTGGTTTTTGAGAAGAAAAACTTATAAAAATCTGTACTATTATATAAAATTATATAACTAATTACAGATGAAATAATACCTATAAATGTTAAAACCATGCCTCCAATACCAAACAAAAACGAACAAAGGCATATTAAATAAATTTTTAATTTTTCATGAATACTAAAATCTTCAACCAAAGAACTTATCACAAAAAAGATTACAAGTAAAGTTGCTCCATAAAAAAAAGATCCATCACCAACTAAAATAAGTGAACAAACTGAAGCAAGAGTTAAAGTAAAGAATGAACAAAAAATAACTAATTTTAAATTTTTTTCATCACCCTTTGTATCAGAATTGACGTCCGTAACCAATATAGTAGTTACAAATAAATTTAATACTAACTTTATAATATATGCGATTATTGATATCATTTTAATTAATAGTTTTAAATCTCAAATTGAATTTACTGATATTTAATAAAGAAAGTAAAGGAGTTCCAAGAATTTGGTAATCTGGAACAAATCCCCAGAAACGAGAATCTAAACTATTATCCCTGTTATCTCCTATAAAAAGGTAGTAATCAGTTTTAACAGTATAGGAGTTAAAATCTTTTAAACTAATTTCATTTATTTTGAGATTCTCTTTTATATAATTATCAACATAATCCTTATAAAAATTTAAACCAAATAAAAATGGAGATTTATCATATTGATTATTAATAATGCTTTGTATCTGAATCTCACTATAACTCTTTAAAAACGAGTTATAAATTACATCGTTAACTAAATCGTCTCCAGTCATTTTACCATCTTCATTTAAATCAACAGATTTTACTAGATTCACATCTAAATCAAAACTATAGAGAAATGGATTTTCATATATATTCCAAGGATTATCTTGCTTGTTATTTTTATTTTTTATTTTTAAAGATGCTTTTTTATTATGATAATTTTCTCTTTGAGATTCTTCATTTGGAAATAATTTATACCATAATATGCCACTAATTTGAGCTACTGATTCAGGATCCTCCATAACAAATTGAACACCATCTAGAGTAACATTATTACCATCTTGAACTAATAATGTAATAAAAGAAATCCATTCATTCTGTTTATTATACCATTTATCAATATCAATAGTCATACCTTTATATGGAACCACAAAGGGCTTAATATTATCTGTATTACCATTAAAGTAAGGATAAACCGTACCCATCAAATATTGTTCTTGTATCGTTGGATAATCTCTATTATCACCACTATAAACAAAATTACTTTGATATGGATTCAATTGAAAATCTTTATCTAGTAAAATAGTTGTTTTCTTATTAAAAAGACTATCATACACGTTAGCTTGATTTCTAGTAGTAAATTGAGCTTTCCTTAAAGCCACTTGAAACCTTCTTGAGTTTGATGCATTTACCATATTATAATCTAGTCTATTAATCCAGCCATCGCCATTTAAATCAGCCTCTTTAAATGTAATGTATTTTGCATTTTTAGGAAATGGCATCATTTTACCATTAACATCAATTACACCTTCTTTTATTGATATAGTATCATTAGGAATTCCAATACATCTTTTTACATATTTTTGAAAAGGATCCCTAGGGTATTCAAACATAGCAACATCACCATTATTAATCTGTTTAAACTTCGGTAAACGAAAAGAAGGTATATAAAAACCAAATCTAGTATAAGGAACTCCAAGCCAATTTGGAGATCTCATTCCATAGGTAAATTTATTACCAATCAACAAATCGCCTACCAAAATTTCATTTTCCATAGAGCCAGTAGGGACAACATAAATCTCTATTAAAGATGATTTAATAGTAAATGCCACAATAATTAAAACGACCAATATCTTAAATTCTTTTAAATATTTATCAAATTTATTTTTCATCTACACCTTAATACGATACAGCGGAAGCTCCTCTTCTACTATCAGCAGCTCCTGAGTACAAATTAATATAATCTATAACTTTATCTTTATTTTCTAACTTATCTATTTTTATACAGTTAGCCTCACCTATTGATCTTCTAAAAGCAATATCGTGACCTCTGTTTTTTAAGTTTTCTAAAGTCTCTTTTGAAAAGTTTAAAGGCTCAAAATAGACAACATCTGGTAACCATTGGTGATGAAACCTTGATTGCTCTACAGCATCTTTAATTGACATGTTTTGATCAATAACATTTAGAATAATTTGAGCTACAGTAGTAATTATAGTAGACCCTCCAGGAGAACCAATAACTAAAAACAAATCACCATTAGGGTCTTCAACTATCGTTGGGGTCATAGAACTTAACATTCTTTTGTTAGGCTCGATTGAATTAAGCTTATTTCCAATTAAACCATATTTATTTGGATGTCCTGGTTTGCTAGAAAAATCATCCATTTCATTGTTTAGCAAAAAACCAGAGTCATCTACAACAATTCCATTCCCAAACCATCCATTAATAGTTGTTGTAACACTCACAGCATTACCCCACTTATCAACAACTGAATAATGAGTTGTCTCCTCAGATTCAGAATAATTCAATTCACCCTCTTTAACACTATCTGAAGTTCTAGCATTATTTAGATCAATTTCAGACCAACGAGATTTAGAGTATTTATCAGAAATTAATTTATCAATAGGAATATCATTAAAATCTGAATCTCCTAAAAAGACTGAACGATCTGCATATACATTTCTCTCAGCCTCAACTAAATAATGTATGTACTCAGCTGAATGATATGAAATAGAATCTAAAGCAATATTTTCTACTTGATTTAGTATACCAGCTAAAGCAACCCCACCTGATGATGGTGGTGGCATCGAATATATCTTATACCCTTTGTATTCGAACTGTATAGGTTTTCTTTCAATTGCTTTATAATTTTTTAAGTCATCTGTAGTAATAACACCACCTGTTCTATCCATACATTTTATAATATTTTTAGCTGTCTCGCCCTCATAAAATCCTTTTTCTCCAGAAAAAGAAATTCTTCTTAATGTGTTAGCTAAATCAGTCTGATAAAATACTTCACCAATTTTAAAAGATTCATCTTTTGTAAAAATATTTTTTGATTCAATGTCTTTTGATAAAAATCCTTTATAATAATTTGAATTTAAGTATGAGCAGTTTAAAGGGTCTAAATTAAACCCATACTGAGCCAGTTTAACAGAAGGTCTTATAATGTCTGCCCAATTAATAGACCCAAATTTTTGATGCGCTAGCCACATACCAGAAACAGAACCAGGAATACCTGAAGCTAATGATGTAGACCAACTTTTTCCAGGGATTACGTTTAAGCTATCATCTAAAAACATATCTTTAAAAGCTACGGAGGGAGCTTTCTCTCTAAAATCAATTGTTACAACCTCTCCATCAGCTGTTCTAATAACCATAAAACCTCCACCCCCAATATTTCCAGCTCCTGGATGAACTACAGCCAATGCAAAAGATACACCAATTGCTGCATCAATAGCATTACCACCTTTCTTTAAAATATCTATACCAATGTCAGATGCGTACTTGTTAGAACTAACAACCATACCGTTATAGCCTACAGCATCAGGAAATTTCCCAAATAAAATACCAATCAATACAACAAAATTGATAAAATACTTAAATATCATACAATTCACCCTTTTTAATATTTATTTTAGGTCCATTTTTAAGAAGTTTTATATCTATAGAGTCTATTCTCAATTGTTTAAATGATTCAAGATCAATCTCAACCAAATATTTTTTAATTACACTATCAAAATTAACTCTATTTAGAGGAATTTTACTATTAATTGTTTTTTCACCTAATAAGATATTAATAGATGATAATATTAGTATATCTTGTTTAAATACAGCCATATCATACATACCATCAATTAATAGTATCTTGAAATTGTTTTTTACCATATAAGATGCCACCATTTGAATACCTAATAATCTAATTTTATTGTTTTCTTTAAAATTCTTTAATTGTGGCAAATAATTACTTATAGGTTTAAAAGATTTTCTATGAATTGGACATGCAAATTTCTCCTTAATCATATCCATATGAAATTTTGTGCCATACCCTTTATGCTTTTCAAATCTATAATCAGGAAAAATCTTACTATATTCTATCATCATTAAATCTCTAGTTACTTTAGCAATAATAGAAGCACATGCAATAGTATAAGATAAAGAATCACCCTTTATAATATTTTTTTGTTCTATATGGTGAATATCTGCGCGATTACCATCGACAAGTAGTAAACCAGGTTTATATTTAAGACTACCTACCGCTTTTCTCATAGCTAAATAAGTAGCTTCTAAAATATTTATTTCATCAATCTTATCTTCATGAACTATCCCTATACCTACATCTAACGCCTGATCTAATATCTGATGAAATAAAATTAATCTTTTCTTTTCAGATATTTTTTTTGAATCTTTAATTCCATCGATAATAGGTACATCACCCCAATTTAATGCAACAGCAACAACAGGACCAGCTAGTGGACCTCTTCCAGCTTCATCTATACCAACAATATTAGTATAACCTTTAGATAAAAAAGATTTTTCATATTTTAAAATATCCATATAATAAATTTAAAAAATAATTATAAATTATATTACTTAATAAAGGGGTGCTTCTTAGCTGAGATTATACCCATGAACCTGATCTAGATAATGCTAGCGGAGGAAATAATGAAAAACTTGTACAACTTATCTTACCTTTTAATCCTATCATTCATATTTACATATGAACCAACAACTATAACTGGCACTGTTCTTGATGAAAATAAGAACCCAATAGAATATGTTTTTGTATCATCAAAAACAGATCAGTGCTATACTGATAAAAATGGTAATTTTATTTTACTATACAATATTTATGATAAAGTGAATTTTCAAAAAATTGGTTACTCTCAAACAGAAATTGAAATTGATAATAAAAAAACAAAAATAGAGATTATACTCCTGATTAAAAAAATAAAGATAAATGAGGTTATAATTTCAGAAATAAGTGGAAATGTTAAACATCAAAATTCTACAAACGATATTCATACTTTATCTGATTATGATTTTAAGCCCGGAGATATCCATTTTGATGATGTAATAAATAAAATTCCTAATTTAAATTATGCTGGAGGGACCTCTAGATCAAGATTTTATCAAATTAGAGGCATTGGAGAAAGAAGTCAATATGCAGGAGAAGGAGGCCCAAATTACTACGTTGCAACCGTTGTAGACGATATTGATTTAAGCGGTATTGGAATGCCTATTTTTCTTGATGATATACAACAAATTGAAGTTTATCAAGGTCCTCAATCCTTTTCTTATGGACACAACGCAATGGCTGGATTGATTAATATAAAAACAAAAAATCCAGATATTATTTCAGACAATAATTTTAAAATGAGTATTGGAAATGATGACTTGTTTCAACATTCATACTACCATCATTATAAGCCATTATTAAATGATAAATTATTTATTAATCTATTCATTTATAATGCTAAGCAAAATGGGTTTATCTATAATAACTTTTTAAATGAATACAAAAATAATAAAAATGAAAATCTTCAAAAATTAAAATTAGTTTATAAAAAATCAAATGATTTTAAATCAAAAATTACACTAATTAGATCAAATTTAAATAATGGTTATGATATGTGGACACCTAATAATAATACAGATACAACGTATTCAAATCAACCAGGTAAAGATTCTCAAGAGCTAATAGCTATGTCATTTAAAAATCAATTGAATTTTAATAATTTGAATATTGTACATATTTCAAATATTTTACAATCAGATATGGAACATAGTTATGATTCTGATTGGGGAAATGACGATTTTTGGTCTGAAGACCCTTATAATTATGATGCTTATTATTATGGATACTTTCTTCCCTATGAATATTATCAAAATGAATTAAGAGAAAGAATAATGAAATCTCATGAATTAAGGTTTGTATATAATTTGAATAATAATATCAAAAATGCTGCAGGATTATACATCAAAAACTTAAAAGAAAATGATACTGCTACTGGATGGATTTTAGGTGGCGAAGATGTTCGTTTAAATTCTGAATTTATAAATACTAATCAAGCATTTTACAATGAAATTAAATATTTAAAAAATAATTTTACTTTCACTGCTAATATAAGAGTTGAAAAAGTTAAAATTGATTATAATTCTATACATTATCATACAGAATCTATTGATGATACTACAAATATCAACACAAAATACAATGGCACTTTAAGTGGATCAAAATTATCTCTTTTATACTCTATTGATAAAACAAAAAATATATACCTTACACTGTCCAATGGATTTAAATCAGGTGGAGTTAACCAAAATCCAAGATTATCAGATAATAATAGACTATTTAAACCAGAATTTAATCAAAATATAGATTTAGGCTATAAGTTTAGGAGTAATAATACATTATTAAATATCAATGCATTTTATATGAATAGAACTGATTTACAGGTTAGTCTATCTAGTCAACAAGATAACAACAATCCAAATAGCTTTTATTTTTATACCTCTAATGCTTCAGATGGATTCAACTATGGATTAAGCCTAAATTTTAAAACTGTATCTGAACAAGATTTTGAAACATATCTCAATTTAGGCTATTTAAAAACTCAAATTAATTCATACACCTATTTAACTGATGAATCTACTGCTACAGAATTTGAAACAAGAGAAGCTGCTCATGCTCCTTCATATACAGTATCTTGGGGATTTACAAAATATTATGGTTTATTTTCTATAGGCGGAGATGTCCAAGCTAAAGATAAATTTTATTTTTCAGATAGTCATAATATTGAGTCAGAACCTTACTCTATAGCAAATATTCATATTGATTATATAGTAAATTCAAATTTAGGTATTTCCTTATGGTCAAAAAATATTTTTAATGCAAAGTATGCTACAAGGGGATTCTTTTTTGGACTTGAGCCACCTAACTATGAAGATAAACTGTATTTATCTTATGGAAACCCCTTTACTATCGGAATAACATTAAATTATAAATTTTAATGATTTCCTTATTATTAGTTAGCATTTTTTTTTGTATCCTATTATTTGTTGGATTTAAAAGTAATACTAGTAACAATCTAAAGGATTTTGCTTATTCTGGAAGAAAGGTAACTACCCCTGCTCTTATTGCAACCTTAGTAACAACTTGGTATGGTGGAATTAATGAAATTGGAATAGAAGTTATTCATAATGGGGTTGTAACTTGGATTTATTTTGGATTATTTTATTATATTGCCGCATTATTATATGCATATATAATTGCTCCTCAAATAATTAATAAAAATTATAGATCTATACCTATAACGATATATAAAACATATGGAAAAATTCCAGCATTAATATCTCTTTCAACTCTATTACTCTACTTAATCCCTGCGTCTTATATATTAATTCTTGGGCAATTAATCAGCCAAATATTTGATATTAATTTAATATTAGCGATTTTATTAGGATTAATCTTTAGTACAGCATACACCTTAAAAGGTGGCTTTGCTTCTATTTTAAGAACAGATCAAATACAGTTTGTATTTATGTTTTTTGGATTCACAATTCTATTTTGTTCTTTATTTTTTTCTGATACATACGGCCCATCTATTATTAATAATTTGTATGATAGGCAACCAGATATATTCACAATTCCAGGAAAAGCCCCTTGGAGTTATATCATTATGTTTGCTTTTTTATCATTATTAACCTTTTTAGACCCTTCTTTTCATCAAAGAACATTTGCTGGTAAAAATTTAAGAACTGTACAAAAAAGCATTGTAATGTCCGTATTATGCTGGTTTGTGTTTGACCTAATGACAATTACAATAGCTCTATTCTATATTGAAATAGCTTTTAAAAATGGTTTGGATATATATAGTACATCATCTCCATATATTGGATTAGCACAAATTATATTTAAAAATAATCCATTTTTAATGGGTGTTTTCTTTATTTCAATACTATCTGTAGTAATGTCAACCATAGATAGCTATACTTTTTTATCTTCTATTACACTTAAATATGATTTAAATACTATTCTTAAAAAAGA
>JAAZYZ010000063.1 GCA_014239355.1 Fidelibacterota bacterium | reverse complement strand
ATAATCAATATTCCATTTATTGATTTTAGAAGTAATGTAGCTGATTGATTAAATTTTATAATTAAAGCACTCACAGTAATGGCCATAATAATTATCATTGGAATTAAAAGAGGAATAATATTCTTACCTTTCTTCCAGAAATATATTGATAAGATCATTAAGGTTAATGCTGCAAGCATTTGATTACTGGCTCCAAAAGTTTGCCATAGCTCATTACGTAATTCATTATTAGTTGCAATAAAATATGCAGGAATAATTGAAATTAATGTTGCAATAAATTTATTTTCAAATAGGGTTAATTTTGTTGCGCTTCCAAACTCAGTTATAATATATCTTTGTATTCTAGTTGCTGAATCAAGTGTAGTAGCAGCAAAGGAAACCACAAGAACTACAATTAAGGTAGTTGCCAAAGATTCTGATAAACCAATTTGTTGTAATAAACCACTACTACCCCCAATAAAAACTGATAGAGCACTAGCTTTAGCATTGGTAAAATCACAAGCCCATGGAAGACAAAAATCAGCCTTTGAAGTTATAAACGATACTCCTGCAACAGCTGAAATTGTTGCAGCAAGTGCTAAAGATCCTTCTCCAAGAGTAGCACCATATCCAATCATTCTAGCATCTTCCATTTTATTTATTTGTTTTGATGTTGTGCCAGATGATACAAGCCCATGAAAGCCACTTATTGCTCCACATGCAATTGTTACAAATAAAAATGGTATCATTGGAGGGCCATTATTTGTATTGGCTATAGCAGGAGCAATAATATCTGGTTGTATAATAAAAATTGATAGAAATATTAAGCTTAGCCCTACGATTAATTGATGGCTATTGATATAATCCCTAGGTTGTAATAAAATCCATACAGGAATTAAACTAGCAATAGCTGAGTATATGAAAAGTAAAATTATCCATGTATGCTTAACACTATCTTCAGGTACTCCTAAATTTTGAAGATTGATGGGATTGTTTGATCCTATCCAAACAAAAATATAAAGTATTATTAGCGCAATAATTGATGGAATAAAAGCATTTATTTTCTTTTTATAAATAAAATAACCTATTATCATAGCAATTAAAATTTCAATATTAACAGGTAGAACGGCTGTTGAATATTTTGTAAATAACCCACCAATTGCATTTGCAAAAACTGCAAGTACTAACCATGTTAAGCACATAATAAATATTAAGAACATGATTCTTATACGATTATTAATGGTCTGTGATGATATATCAGCTACAGATTTACCTTTTTCTTTTAAACTAATTACAAGAGCACCAAAGTCATGTACAGCACCCATAAAAATAGTTCCAAAAACTACCCATAAGATGGCAGGTAACCAGCCCCAATAGACAGCTATACAAGGACCAATAATTGGAGCTGCTCCAGCTATGGATGTAAAATGATGACCGAATAATATGTGTTTATTAGTTGGAAGATAATCTATTCCATCTTCAAATTCGTGAGCTGGAGTTATCTGTTCATTATTTAAATCATAAATTTTATTCGATAAATATTTACTATAAAATCTATAACCAAAATAAAAAAGTAATAAGCTAAGTCCTGTTAATAATGCTGAATTCATATTTTTTCTATTTTTTTTATTTAGTATTCAAAATATTTATGTGAATTTAAAAATTTTTATTAAATAATTTAAATTATAATCTATATATTTAATTATCCCAAATTACTTTAATTTTTAATATTCTTATGGATTTAGAACAAAAGTCGATTAATACTGCTAAAGCTTTAATTATGGACACAGTCAGAAATGCTGATTCTGGTCATACAGGCGGTCCTCTATCTTCATTAGATTTTTCATATGTATTATTCAAAGATTTTTTAAAATTTGACCCAGATAATCCTAATTGGTTTGATAGAGATAGATTTGTATTATCAGTAGGTCATGAATCTGCATTATTATATACCTTATTAACATATATTGGTTGGTTAGATGTTGAAGATTTAAAACAATTTAGAACACTTGGTTCTAAAACTCCAGGCCATCCAGAAAGAGGCATTACTCCAGGAGTTGAAGCAACAACTGGACCTCTTGGTCAAGGTGTTGGAAATGCTGTTGGTATGGCAGTTTCTGAATGTATTTTACGTAAAATGTTTGGTGAAGATACAGTCAACCATTATACTTATGTATTACATGGTGATGGAGATATACAAGAGCCAGTGGCTCAAGGAGCAATTGCTTTAGCAGGTCATTGGGGATTAGGAAAATTAATTGCTTATTATGATGCAAATAATGCTCAAATATCTGGTAAAGTAAGTCGATCAGATTCAACTGATTATGCAAAAATGTATGAAAGTCATGGTTGGCAAGTTATAAATGTAGATGGGCATAATAGGGATGAAATAAGATCTGCTATAAGACAAGCTCAAATGGAATATGAAAAACCAACGGTCATAATAGGTAATACCATAATGGCTCAAGGGTGTGCAACTATGGAAGGAGATCATAATACGCATGGTGCTCCACTTCCTCCATATGAAATTAGTGAAACGAAACAGAAATTAGGTTTAAACCCAGATGAATTCTTTCAATTATCAGATGATGTTTTAAATGATTTTAGAAGTTCATATAATTATTCTAGAGAAGAAGTAAAAGCATGGGATTTTAATTTAAAAAAGAGGATGGAAGACTCATCTTTCAAAAACAATTGGGAGATGGCTATTAATGATGAAATGCCAGATATTAAATGGCCAATATTTGAATCAAATCAAGATGTCGCAACTAGAAAAGTATGGGGCTTAGTAATTGAAAATTTAGCGCCATTGAAAACTACCTTAGTAGGAGGTTCAGCTGATTTAGAACCTTCAAATGTAACAGCAGGATTTGCAAAAATGGTTTCAGATTTTAATAAAGATAATTATGCAGGAAGAAATTTTGCTTATGGCGTAAGAGAATTTCCAATGGGCGCAATTAATAATGGTATTGCTCAACATGGTGGTTTAAAAGTATTTGGAGCTACTTTTTTTGTATTTTCTGATTATGAAAGGCCTGCAATTAGATTAAGGGCGCTACAGGATCTTCCTGTTATTTCAGAATATACCCATGATTCAATATATGTTGGAGAGGATGGTCCTACCCATCAACCTATTGAACATATTATGTCATGTAGATTAATTCCAAATTTATTAGTTTTACGTCCAGCGGATGCAAATGAGGCAGTGATTGCTTCAAAAATAGCATTTGAACAAAAAGATAGGCCTTCTTTAGTTCTATTAACTAGACAAAAACTCCCAGTTTTTGATCGTTCTATTCACCCAAGTGCTGAAAGTATATATAAAGGTGGGTATGTTATTCAAGAATCTGAAAAAGATGCAGATATTACAATATTTTGTTCTGGTTCTGAAGTTTGGGTTGCTTTAGAGGTTAGAGAAATGTTATCTCAATATCAAATTAGAGTTATTAATTTAGCTTGTTGGGAATTATTTGAAGAACAATCTGAAAAATACAAAAAAAGTGTAATAGGTTCATCTTCCGTATTAAAAATTTCTATAGAAGCAGGAGTAACTACTGGTTGGCAAAAATACACAGGAACTAATGGTTTAAATTTTGGAATTGATAGATTTGGAGAGTCTGCTCCCGGTAAAGAAGTTGCTGAAGCTTTAGGCTTAACTCCATCTAAAATTGCTAACTCTATACAAAAACATTTACATACAAGATAAATACTTCTTTAAATTTATAAAAAAAATTATTAAATTTAAGGCCCTACATTTTTTGGAGGAGATGTATTTTATGAGTAAATGGGATAAAAAAAAGTTTATCAGAAAAACAAAAAGTGACTGTATGTCACATGTTTCTATGATTACTATGGACTTAATTAAATTTGCTGAAGATAACGCGGACCAAATTGTTTGGGGTAGTGGAGAACAATATGGCACTATGACCTTTAAATGCAAATCTCATGATTATGGATTCTTACCTTTATTTTATATTACTACTAATGGTCGTATTAAATTTTCTATAAATTTATTAAGATCTAAAGTTAACCGATTAGAAATTATCAGTGATTTTCAGTTAAAATTAGAATCAAGCTTCCTAATGGATTTTGATCCTTTAGATTATCCTTCTGATATTTATCATTCTCTTGAAGAGATGTTTACTATGCGTTCTGAAGTGAATAAATTTATAACTACTATTCAGAGCCTTTCAGCTAGACTACATCAATAAACTTTTTACTTAGTACTTTATTTCGTATTTTTATAATGTTAATTCATTAATATTATAATAATATGAAAATGACTCTACTTCCGTTATTATTGACTTTGTCAATTATAATTTCTAACGATGCACCAAATTGGTTAGATATTCCAATTCAATCTATTAATGAGGATTGTTTAGAAGGTTGTACTGATGATTTGTTTACCTTTGATTTGGAGCCTTTTGTAGATGATCCAGATGGGGATGATCTCTCTATTTTAGACCCTATTTTAATTTCTGGTGAGATTGAACAACTATATATTAATTCTTTCATTTTAAATATCCAACCTGCTCAAGATTTTTTTGGTAACATTGTGCTTGAAATTACTGCAGATGATGGAGAACTAACAGCCTCTACGGAATTTATACTTAGTGTTGAATCAGTAAATGATGCACCCAGTTGGATAGATATCCCATTACAGTCTATTAGTGAAGATTGTTTAGAAGGTTGTACAGACGGTATATTTAGTTTTGATTTAGAAACTTTTATAAATGATCCAGATGAAGATGAAATTATACTTTTAGGACCAGTCTTAAATTCTGGTCAAGTTGAGCAATTGTATGTTGCATCTTATATTCTTTATGTTGAGCCAGTAGCAGATTTCTTTGGAGAAATTAACATTCAGTTAATAATTGATGATGGAGAACTAACAGCTTCTACAGAATTTATTTTAAATGTAGAATCAATAAATGATATTCCTTATTTTTCTAATTTAGGAGATATTACAATTGATGAAGACCAGACCTATAATGATAATTGGGCCTTTGATATTTCTTCTGGTGCAGATAATGAGAATCAAAGTATTTTTTTTACTGTAAATTTTGATAATCCAGATTTAATTGAGAGTTATACATTAACTCCTGAAGGTGCGTTTACTATAGTTCCAGTACTTAATGCTTTTGGTATTACTTCATTTGGCGTACAAATAATTGATAATGAATTTGATCAATCAGACGTTGGCACATATTTGTTAACTATTAATTCAGTTAATGATTTGCCTGTTATTAATGATCAATCCTTTATTGCATATGATGAAGATTGTGGGGAAGAAAGTTGTAATGATAGTAATAAGTTAATACTAGATATTGGCCTATTTGATGTTACAGACCCCGAAGATGATTCATCTTTATTAACTTTATTTATAGATCATGATAATATTAATGACCATTATACTACAGATGGTGATTTAGGAATTTTAATTGATGAAGATTATAATTCTGAAAATGAAGGTGTAATCACTGTTCCTGTTTACATTACTGATACAGAAGATGCTCAAAGTGAATTTTTTGATTGTGATATTGTTATTAATCCTATCAATGACAATCCTTATTTTTCTAATTTAGGAGATATTACAATT
>JAAZYZ010000062.1 GCA_014239355.1 Fidelibacterota bacterium | reverse complement strand
TATTCATGAATTTTCATTTATCTTCCTTTTGTTACAATAGTTCCAGCTTTACCTTTAATGGCCTCTTCAATCTTATTTAATGAAGTTATCACAACCTTTCGCCCATGATGTTCCAAAAAATAATTTGCAGCATGAATTTTAGGAAGCATTGTACCTTCTCCAAATTGATTTTGATTAACCCATTCAACAAGTTCATTTGTATCTGTTTTTGAAATTTTAACCTGATTGTCTGTACCATAATTTAAACATACATGGTCAACATCAGTAATAATAAATAATTCTTCTGCCTTTATAACTCTCCCAAGAAGAGCTGCAGACATATCCTTATCAATAACGGCATCTAAACCATATAAAATATTATGTTGATCTTTAAAAGCTGGAATTCCACCTCCACCACCAGCTATAACGATAGTCCCAAAATCAACTAAGTGTTTTACTGAATTACCATTAAAAATATATAAAGGCTTAGGTGAAGAGACAACTCTTCTCCATACTCCCATTTCTTGTTCTTTTATGTTCCATCCATGTTCTGTTGATAATTTTGTAGCTTCTTCTTTATTATAAGTTTTACCAATATATTTTGTTGGATTCTGAATAGAAGGATCATCTTTATCAACTATAACTTGAGATATAAAGGTAACTACTTCTCGATCAATATCTTTTTTCTGTAATGCGTTTTGTAATGTTTGTTGAATCATGTATCCTATAGCACCTTGAGTATTAGCAACTAAAACGCCTAATGGAAGAGAAGGGATTTTATCTTTTGTAATTTCATTTTTCAACAATTCAGCCCCTACTTGAGGGCCATTTCCATGAGTTATACAAATATTATATCTCTCATTTATAAAATGCATCATAACATCTAGACTTTCTCTAGTATGCTCAAATTGTTTTTCTATATCACCAGATTCATTTTTAGGGCTTATAGCATTACCTCCAAGAGCAATGATTACAGTAGGATTTTGTCTTGACATTATACTAAACCTCTTTTAATTGGTAAGGTCATGCATCTAGGACCGCCTCTTCCTTTTACTAATTCAGAACCATCAATGCTGATTACAACTTTAGAATCACTTCTTAATATTTTTTCAAAAGTTAATGGGTCTTTATAGAGCGAATTAGAACTTATATGCTTATATCCATTTTTTTCTAATTCTAAAATGGTATAATCATTACAATTATACATAATAATTTTCCCAGGCTCTAAAACAAATGAATTAGCTCCATCTGTTAATTGCTCTCTTAATTGAAAATTTTTATTACTACCGCCACATGAAATAATATTAAATTCTAAATCATTTAATAAATCAATAAAATTAAATTCATGCTTAGTTAATTTTTTTCTTTTAGAATGATTTGAAGCAAAATATACACTTAATTGATCAATATTATAATTTGGATGATTAAATAAAATTCCTTCATTTTGAGATGTTTGAGTAAAAATTGTATCTAAATGCATCATTGCTCTTTCTTTAGGTAAATCAACAGCAATAACATGCTCAAATGCCTGATCAAACAAATGAGGCACAATTAAATCAATAGCTTCTTTTGAAGTTCTTTCACTAATACCAATTAAAACTATATCTTTATTAATAACAAAAATATCACCACCTTCTAATGATAAACCTTTTCCTACTTTTTTAAAATCAATAATCTCACATTCTTTATATTCTGAATGATTAGTAAAAAAACTTTCAGATAAAAAATTTTCTGTTTTCCTTACTGTGCTGCTACTTGAAGTTAAATAAATCTGCTTACCAATAATAGCAGCGATATCCCTTGGATACATTAAATTAATTAATGGAAATTCACTGGAAATATTTTTATTTTTTGAAATATCTGAAAATGATTGTCTTATATCAATACATGAATCTTTATTATAAAAGTTAATAACATCTTTAAAAGTTTCATGCTGTTCTTGTGCAATTTTAAGATCAATCAAATCATCAAATAATAAAAAATTTTGATTAACTGTAATATTATTTTCATTAATTGAAAAAGGTTGCACATCTGATGGTAGCACCAAATTATGCTCCTCTCCTGGAGAATAAATATACACTCTTTCTATAGGACCTATTTCTGAAAATATTTCTGGTTTCATTTATTTTTCATCCATAAATGGATATCTGTAGTCCTCAGGAGTATTAAATGTTTCCTTTACAGTTCTAACAGAAGTCCAACGAAGTAAGTTAAAAGAAGAACCAGCTTTATCATTAGTTCCAGAAGCTCTTGAACCCCCAAAAGGTTGTTGGCCTACAACAGCGCCAGTAGGCTTATCATTAATATAAAAATTACCTGCAGCATGCTCAAGCAATCCTTTTGCATGTAAAACTGCTTCCTTATTATCACCAAAAACAGCTCCTGTTAAAGCATATGGAGACGTAGAATCAATTAATTTGCATACTTCATCCCAAGATTCTTTGTATATGTATATTGTTAAAACAGGTCCAAATATTTCTTCTTTCATTGTTTTGAAATGCGGATTAGTAGTAATAATAGTAGTAGGCTCAATAAAATAACCTGTTTCTTTATTATAATTACCACCAGTAATAATTTTAGCATCATCAGCATTATTAGCAAAATTGATATATGATGTAATTTTATCAAATGAATATTCATCAATTACAGCATTCATAAAATTAGAAAAATCATTTACATCCCCAACTTTAATGGTTGATACTTCTTTTATGTAATCATCCTTTATATCATTCCACACATTTTCTGGAATATAGCATCTTGATGCCGCAGAACATTTTTGGCCTTGATATTCAAAAGCACCTCTGATCATTGATGTAAGCAAACCTTTTCTATTGCTTGACTCATGAGCTAAAATAAAATCTTTACCACCTGTTTCTCCAACAATTCTAGGATATGATTTGTAGTTTTGTATATTTTCTCCAATAGATTTCCACATACCTTGAAAAACTTGAGTAGAACCAGTAAAATGGACTCCTGCTAAATCTTTATTTAATATAACTTGATTCCCAATCTTACTTCCACTTCCAGGAATAAAATTAATAACTCCATCAGGCAATCCTGCTTCTTTAAATAATTTCATTAAAAAATATCCTGAATAAACTGAAGAAGATGCAGGCTTCCATAAAGATACATTTCCAAAAAGTGCAGGAGCACTAGGTAGATTTGCAGCAATTGAACTAAAATTAAATGGTGTAACAGCAAAGATAAATCCTTCTAATGCTCTGTATTCCATTGTGTTTTTCATTCCTTCAGGAGAATACTTAGGTTGTTGATTAATAATTTCAGTCAAGTATTCACAATTAAAATTAAAAAAATCAATTAATTCACAAGCTGAATCTATTTCTGCTTGAAAAATATTTTTACTTTGTCCCAACATTGTTGATGCATTAATTATATCTCTATATGGACCTTGTAATAATTCAGCCATTTTTTGAAAAATTTGAATTCTCTCCTCAATGGAAGTTTTAGACCACGTTTTCCAAGTTTCTAAAAGATTTTGAATAGCCATATCTATTTCTGTTGAAGAAGCTTTATGGTAATGAGCTAGGACATGTTGATGGTTATGTGGCATAACACATTTACCTAAATCATTTGTTCTAATTTCTTGACCACCAATTATGATTGGAATATCAATACATTCATTACTCATTTTTTCTAACTGTGTTTTTATTGTTTGTTTTTCAATCGAACCCGGTAAATAATCTTTGATTGGTTCATTAATAGCTTTAATCATTTAATTTTCCTTAAACTTTTACTGAAATTAATGTAATATTTAATGCTGAATTTACCTATATATTAGACAACGTAACAAGATTTATTGAAAGAGAAGTTTATGCAATCAAGAAATCCATATAATGAAAAAATTATTAAAGATTATAAAAGCTATAATCAAGAGGAAGTAATTAAGTTAATAGATAGTGCTCAAAAATCTTTTATTAAATGGAAAAATATATCAATTAAAAAAAGAATCAAAACACTAGAAAAAATTAAAAATAATCTTGAGACAAGCAAAATAGAATGTGCAAATGAAATTACTTTGGAAATGGGAAAACCTATTAAAGAATCTATTGCTGAAATTGATAAATGTGTTTGGCTTTGTGACTATTATATTGAAAATGCTGAACAATTTTTAAAAAAAGAGATTATAAAAACTGACGCAAGTAAAAGTTATGTTTCATTTGAGCCAATGGGGGTAATTTTAGGGATTATGCCTTGGAATTTTCCTTTCTGGCAAGTGTTTAGATTTGTAATTCCTGCGATATTGTCTGGAAATACAACTATAGTAAAACATGCATCAAATGTATCAGGCTGTTGTTTAATAATGGAAAGTGTTTTTTCTAACAATATTGATTACAAAGTTTTTTTCTCATTATTATTACCTGCGTCAAAAATTGAGAATGTCATTAAAAATCCAACAATAAAAGCTATTTCTTTTACTGGTAGTGAGAAAGCAGGAAGTAGTGTAGGAGCTATTTCAGGATCTGAAATCAAAAAAATATTGCTTGAATTAGGTGGAGCTGATGCATTTATAGTATGTGAAGATGCGAATATAGATAAAGCAGCAAACAAAGCAGTTTTAGCAAGAATGTTAAATACTGGACAAAGCTGTATCGCTGCTAAAAGATTTATTCTACATAAAAATATAAAAAAACAATTTTTAAAAAAGGTTATAGATATACTCAATAATATGAATTTAGACAATCCAACAGACCCTAATACACAAATAGGTCCATTAGCACGAAAAGATATTTTAGATGATATAAACAACCAATTAAAAGATGCTATTGATAAAGGTGCAAAATTATGTTATCAAATGAAAAATATACCAAAACATGGATATTTTTTTCCTCCATCTATAGTAGAAAATATAGACTCATCTATGGACATTTATCACAATGAAACATTTGGTCCTTTATTTACTATTTTAACATATACTGATGAACAGGAAGCTATAAAAATAGCAAATGACACAAAGTATGGACTTGGAGGAAGTATATGGAGTAAAAATATAGAAAATGCAGAAAAAATGGCTCATCAAATATATACAGGAGCAGTCTTTATAAATGAATTTACAAAATCTGATCCTAGACTACCATTTGGAGGGGTAGGAATCTCAGGTTTTGGCAGAGAATTAGGCTCTTACGGAATAAAAGAATTTGTTAATGTGAAAACAATTTATATTAATTAAATTATATACTATGCAATATTTACTAGATCAAATAATTATTCAACATTTAGGTTATCTTTTTACTTTTTTAGCATTATCAGTTAAAGATATGTTAAGGCTGAGAGTTATATTAGCAATAGCACAAATTCTTGCAGGATTATATCAAGCTCAAATAGGTAGATATGATGTGGTGTTATGGAATGGAGTTTTTACTATAGTTAATATTTACCATATTATTAGAATTGTAAATGAAAGAAAAATTATTTTTGTTCCAAATGAGATTAAAGATATCTATGAAAATATTTTTGGTGATTTTACAACCAAAGAATTTATGAATTTTTGGAATTTAGGCATATATAAAGATTCTAATGATTCTTTATTAATAAAAGAGGGAGAAAAACAAAATCATTTATACCTAATAATAGATGGACAAGTTACCGTTAAAAGAAATGATAAAATTTTAAATTCTCTTGAAAGAGGAAAATTTATTGCAGAAATGAGTCTCATAACAAATGAACCAGCAACAGCTGATATATATTCAGATAAAAAAATGAAATATATTTCTTGGAATCAAGATGAACTTAAACATTTTCAAGTATCAAATAAAGATTTATGGATAAAATTACATAATATTTTAAGTAAAGATTTAATTCACAAAATCAAAACTACTAATAAAAATTAAAATTCTCCCATTGTTGCTAAGCTATTATTAGATGCTCTATTTAATAATTTTTCTTGCCCAGCCTTTCTATTTGAACCAGACCATGCTTTTAAAGCATCTTGTTGTAATGCTCTTCCATATGAAAATGTTAAATTCCAAGGTGAATTCTGATGATTTAAATTCATAGCATTCAAATGTTTTGTAGCTACATCACTACTTTGACCTCCAGATAAAAATGCTATTCCAGCAACATTATTAGGAACATGTTCTTTAAAACATTTAATGGTTAAACTTGCAACTTCATCAACACTAGCTTGATTTGAACATAACAATCCTGAAATAATCATATTTGGTTTTAAAACAATACCTTCTAACATAACATTTAAACGAGATAGTTGATCAAATAAAATATCTAAAGTCTGGCATGATACCTCATAACATCTATTTATATCATGACTTCCATCCATTAATACTTCAGGTTCAACAATCGGAACGATTCCGTTTTCTTGGCATAATGCCGCATATCTAGCTAAAGCATGCGTATTAGCCTCAATAGCACCAAGACTTGGTAATGTATCATTAATATTTATAACAGCTCTCCACTTTGCAAACCTTGCTCCCATATCAAAATATTCTACTAATCTTTCTCTTAGCCCATCAAGACCCTCAGTAATTTTTTCATTAGAGAAACCTGCTAAATCTTTTGCGCCTGTATCAACTTTAATGCCTGGAATAATGCCTTTTGATGTTAAGTATTCAGGGAAATTAATTTTATTATCGCAAGTAGTGGACTGTCTAAAAGTTTCATCAAACATGATAACACCACTGATATATTCTTCAATACCTTTTGCACTAAATAGCATATCTCTATATTCATTTCTATTTTCAAAACTTGATTCAACACCTATAGAATCAAACCTTTTTCCACAGGTAGGGTTACTTTCATCAGCAGCTAAAATACCTTTACCTTTTTTAACCATATTATTTGCTGTTTCAATTAATAAATCTTTATATTTCATAATTACTCCTAATTTTATTTCTGCTTTATATCTTTCAACATATTTTTAAACCAATCTAAATTTACATCAAAAGGTTTACCTCCTTTGATTCGATCAAACTCTATACATTGCATTTGATTATCATTATCCTCATCCTGCCCCACTACCCCACTTTTATTTTCAAGTGCAGATTTCACAGCTAATTTTGCTGTTTTTTTAATTAAAGAAACATCCTCTGCATTAGGTGCAGAAGAACGTGAAAAATATCCACTTTTCTGAACGAGGACTTTATCAGCATTTAATTTTTCTTTTAAATTTTTTGCAAACCATAATCCAGGATTTATTTCATCTAATCTAACATGACCAAAAGCATCATATTTAATTTCTTCATTATTAGATTTCATCTGTTTAATAATTGTATTTAAACCAGCACCTTCACTTAAAAAAATATTTACACAATCATGATTATCCATAATTGTATTTAATCTTATACATTCTGTTCTAAAATCTATTTCTTCCTCTGGTAAATAAATAGCATGTATATCCCATTTATTCTTATCTATTAAAAGCTCTGGAATGAATTTTTTTTTATCAACTAACTTTCTATATTCATAAGCTGTTGCAGCAGTAAGCCATCCACAATTTCTACCCATAACTTCATGGATAATCAATTGACGAGAACTAGTCGTGTTTTCATTAACAATATTATTAAAAAAAATGGAACCCTGATTAGCAGCAGTAGCTGCTCCTAAAGTTTGTTTTATAGGGTACACATCATTATCAACAGTCTTTGGTAAACCCACTACTGTAAAATTATAATTATTTTCTTTTAAAAAATGAACTAAATCACCTGCAGAAGTATTAGTATCATCTCCACCAATTGTATGTAAAATATCAATTTTATCTTTTTTTAATTGTTCTGAAGCAACAACAAGTGGAAGCTCTGTATTTTTAATATATCCATTTTTTATACAATCTTCTACATTTGTTAATTTAACCCTACTATTTCCTATAGCGCTCCCTCCATAAGAAGCAAGTATATCAACTTTGTCTTTAACTGAATTTGGAATTGATATAATATTACCTAGCAGTAATCCTTTATATCCATTTTGATAAGCAAAAAAATCTACATCAATATCTAATTTTGAATATTCTTGAATTAAATAAGCAATTGAAGAAGATAAACATGGTGCTAATCCACCTGCAGTTAAAAATGCTACTCTCATATTTTAATTACCTAGAATTGTATTGACTACACCTATAACATCATTAATATTAACTAATCTATCACCATTTATATCTGCATCTTTCCTTTGGCAATTAGAAATAGAATCTGAATCTTCTAGAATAATAGTAAGCATCAAGATTAAATCTTGTACATCGATGATAAGATTATCATCTAAATCACCTGAATAATTATGACAATCAGGAAAAAGGTCAGAATCACCACAGATTCCATCATTATCTAGGTCATTATCAGGATCATTTGGACATTCATCAACATCTCCACATATCTGATCACCATCTAAATCATTATCTGCATCATTTGGACATTCATCACAACCATCAGGGATATTATCTTGATCGGTATCTATATTATCATCATAACCTTCACAATTATCGCAATCATCTCCAACACCATCACCATCAGTATCATTTGTATCGTTTTGATCACAAGGCTCACATAAAACACCACACTCTTCAATAAGCTGAGCAATAAAATCATTAGCATCACCACCATTCCAATTATCAATGGTATTATTACTACCATCACAAGGATTTGTATTTCCATTATTTGAATATGGCCATGGTTTTGCTCTTACCTTCATTGTATGATCTAAAATAGCATATGTAGGGTAAGCATTCCATGAATCGTGTAGCCATGTAAACATTGTACCAGGATGTTCTACAATTAATGGATACCCTTCTATACCTCTATCTCCCCATTCCTCACATGAGTAAGGTTGATTAAGGTCTTGAAGAGCCGTAATAAAAACAACTGCAGGATTAGTTTCATGCCAATACTCTTCTTGTTCATCCATAAAACTTATGGAGCTCCAACAAGTTCCTCACCAGGTTGCACTCATATCAATAAACATGATACGATAATCCCCACCATTTAAATCTCCATTAAAATCAGCTAAGCTCCAATTATTTCCTACTTCATAATCTCCCGATGCATAGCATACTTCAAACATAGTGTTCTGATGTTCAATTCCGACTTCATCTCCAGCACAATAAGTTTGAGAAAAAGTAAATGAAATTAAATAAAAACATAAAAAATAAACTTTATTCATATTAAATCTCCTTCATTAAACTAGGGTAATTTACAAATTTTTCAACTGAAAGGTGTATCATAATTATTTTGTTAATAATTCTTTAACTTTTCCTAAATCTTGAGTTGGTAATTCACATGTAAAATTTTTACATACATAAATCCATGGGTCTGTATCTTTATGCTTAGGAAAATTCTGTAAAAAAGGAACTAATTTTATCATCTTTTCTCTATTGTCATCATTCATATAAATAACAACTTTTCTATCATGTTTAAATAAATTTAATTCATTTAATAGGTTGTTTGTTTCTTTATTGGGCTGACCAATAACAACTACTTCATAAGATGGCCCATTTATAAAATCTATTGCAATTAAATTTTGTGCATAGGCTGGACCGTACCTGTTTATTTTACGTCCAAATGATGATAATAATTCATCAGCAATATCCTCATAATCTGAACGATGAAGAATTCTAGCTAACCTAATAAAATTATTGGTCGAAACTGAATTTCCAGATGGGATTGCACCATCATATATTTCTTTTGATCTAACCAATAATTCTTCTGCAATATCTGATGTAAAAAAGAACCCTCCACTTTTATTATCCCAAAAATGTTTAATTTGATAATCTGATAATAAAATTGCATCTTCTAAATATTTAGGATTATAGCTATATTGATAAAGCTCAATTAGAGCCCATATTATATAAGCATAGTCATCTAAAACACCATCTAATCCAGCAACACTATTTCTATACCTTTTTAATAATTTTTCATTATCTTGTATTAAATTTTTATCTATAAAATTCATTGCATTTATTGCATATTGACCATACTGCTTATTATTAAAAATTCGTGCAGCTCTTGCAATAGCTGAAATCATTAAGCCATTCCAATCTGTTAAAATTTTATCATCTTTTTGAGGATGAACTCTATTTTTTCGATATTTAAATAACTGATTATTTAAATCGTGAATTTTTTCATGAAAAATATCATTTTTTAATGAATGTTTTTTAGAAATCAAACTAGTATCTTGTGTAACATGAGGAATATTTGTTTTGCCGTGTCTCCTACCTTCAGGCCAATTTCCTTTTTCATTTAAATTATAATAATCTATAATTAATTTTGCATCATCTTGATTAAGTAAACTATTAATCTCATCAGTTTTCCATACATAAAAAGTACCTTCTTCTCCCTGACTATCAGCATCTTCTGCAGAATAAAAAGCTCCATTTTTGGATGTCATATCTCTAATCACATAAGTTATAATCTCATCAACAACTTTTTTATAAAATATATCTTTTGTAACTAAATAAGCATCTAAATATGCATGAACTAGCATCGCTTGATCATAAAGCATTTTCTCAAAATGAGGAATAAGCCATCTTTTATCTGTGGAGTACCTATGAAAACCATATCCTATTTGATCATAAATTCCACCTTGTCTCATTTTTTTTAGTGAAAATTCTACCATATCCAGAGCCTTTTTATTATTAGTTTTTGCATAATATCTGCTTAAAAACATATAGTCATGAGGCTTTGGAAATTTAGGAGGATCACCAAAACCACCATATTTTTTATCATATCTATTTAAATAATAGTTAAATGAACGATTTAAAATGTCATCTCTTATTGGTTGATTTGAAGAAAGACTAATTTGATTATCCATTAACTTCTGGGTAACATCTTTAGCATCTGTTAAAATGCTATCTCTATTTGTTTTCCACATTTTTTCTATTGATGGTACAAGCTCCATCATACCAACTCTTCTTGACCTAGTTGTTTTAGGGAAGTAAGTTCCTGCAAAAAATGGTTCTTTATCTGGTGTCATTACGACCGTCATAGGCCAACCACCACGCCCATTAATCATTTGAGTGACTTCCATATAAACATTATCAATATCAGGTCTTTCTTCTCGATCAACCTTAATATTTATAAATGTTTCATTCATAAGTTTTGCAACTTCATTATCTTCAAAAGATTCATGTTCCATTACGTGACACCAATGGCATGTTGTATAACCAATAGATAAAAAAATAGGTTTATCAAGTTCCTTAGCTTTTTTAAAAGCTTCTTCTGACCAAGGATACCAATCTACAGGGTTTGCTGCATGTTGAAGGAGATAAGGGCTACTTTCAAAAATTAATCTATTCCAATATTTTCCACCATCTTCAGGCAAACTTTGAATTATATTATTATTTGGAATAATAATTCTTCCATTATCGTTATATTTATAATATTCGTGACTCATATCGTTAGAAAATAATAAAGTTATCGTAATTATGGTATAGTAAAATACTTTATTCATATCTTTCAAATTATGGTAATATTTTGATATAAAAAAGCCCCGATTTGATAATCGAGGCTTTTTATTTAAACTATATGTAAGCTATACTTACTTAAGTAGCATTATTTTTTGTGTTGCTACTTGTCCATTACTTTCTGCTTTTATCATATAAACACCACTTGATAAATGCTGAGCATCC
>JAAZYZ010000061.1 GCA_014239355.1 Fidelibacterota bacterium | reverse complement strand
TTACACCTGATTTGGCAACTCCAATTTCCGAAATGGCAAATAAAGCTAAAGAGAATGATTGGCCGTTGGATGTAGATTGGGGATTAATAGGATCATGTACAAATTCATCTTATGAAGATTTAACAAGAGCAGCTTCAATAGCTAAACAAGCACTAGAAAAAAAATTAATTACAAAATCAGATTTTGGAATTAATCCAGGATCTGAACAGGTTAGATATACTGCAGAAAGAGATGGTATATTGAAAATATTTGAAGATTTAGATGCTACAATATTCAGTAATGCTTGCGGACCTTGCATTGGTCAATGGGATAGAAGTGATAGAAAAGGAGAAGAAAAGAATACTATTATCCATTCATTTAATAGAAATTTTTCTAAACGGGCTGATAGCAATCCTAATACACATGCTTTTGTAGGGTCACCTGAAATGGTAGCTGCGATTGCGATTTCTGGTAGACTTGATTTTGATCCTTTAAATGATAGTTTGGTCAATGAAAATGGAGATGAGGTAAAGTTAGATCCACCTACTGGTTTAGAGTTACCGAATAAAGGTTTTGATTGCAAAGATTCTGGTTATATAGATCCTATAACTGATGGAAGTGAAATAGATGTTAAGATTAATCCTAAATCAGAAAGGTTACAATTACTAGAACCTTTTAAACCTATAGGAAATAATATAAAAGATGCACGTCTTTTAATTAAAACCTTTGGTAAATGCACAACAGATCATATTTCTATGGCAGGTCCTTGGTTAAGATATAGAGGTCATTTAGATAATATTTCTAATAATTGCTTAATTGGTGCGGTTAATGCATTTAATAAAAAAACAAACTTTGTAAAAAATCAATATACTGGTGAATATGCAGGAGTTCCAGATGTTCAGAGATTTTATAAATCTAAAGGAATTGATACAGTAGTTGTAGGTGATCATAATTATGGTGAAGGCTCCTCTAGGGAGCATGCAGCAATGGAGCCACGTCACCTTGGAGTGTGTGCAGTAATTGTTAAATCATTTGCTAGAATACATGAGACTAATTTAAAGAAACAAGGAATGTTAGCTTTAACATTTTCTAATGAATCTGATTATGATTTAGTCCAAGAAAATGATTTAATATCATTTATTGATTTAAGAGACTTTACTCCTTCAAGACATCTTAAGATTAGATTAAAGCATGATAACGGATCCTATGATGTTATTAAATTAAATCATTCTTATAACAAATCTCAAATCAAATGGTTTTATGAAGGATCTGCACTAAATCTAATTAAAAAACAGAATAATTAAACAATAATGTTATTTTGAAGAAAATTTTTCTTCAAAATATTCTGTACCAAGGAGACTAGTTAAGATCATTGTAAAAGCATATATTGTGTCTTCAACAGGAATAGTTCCTAATCTATAATTAAGATTTTCTAGGTTATTATACCAAACAACCTCATCAACTATATTAGTCCCTGTAAGTATGCCGTTTACAATAAAGAATGGAATTAACATTACTATAAATGTTAAAAAAAATCTTTGCAGTAGTTTAATATTGTATTTAAGACCAATTAAGGTAAATAATATACCCATACTAAAATTTACCAGTGTATACCATTTATCGTAATTAAATAAAATAAATATTGTTAAGGTTAAAATTAATATATAAGATATAATTTTAGTTGTATAGGTATTTAATTTTATCTTAGGAAAATAAAGTATAAGGACATAATGAGTAAAAATACATGCAAATGGAATACAAATAAAAAACAACCATTCTTCAATGGGAAGATGAAATAAATTGACTCCAATTAAATAATTTTCATTAAATCCCCAAAAACCATTTACTGTAAAAATAATATCCCATGGAATGAATACTATAAATGTAAATAGTATTCCAAGAGCAATTGATTTGAACTTATTATAGAGTTTTAATTTTGGATGAAAACTGTAAAGAAAAGGAACCGAAATAGATCCAAGATCTAAAATAAGATAAAGAGATTCCATTATTTTTTAAAATACTTTAGAGGAACTATTAACATACCGAAGCATTCACTTTCTTCTTTATTTAAATTTTTATGGTGTATTTTATGAGCCCTTCTAACGCCTTTGGC
>JAAZYZ010000060.1 GCA_014239355.1 Fidelibacterota bacterium | reverse complement strand
TAATTCAACAAAATTAATTTGATTATTTACTTCTTTAAATTTCTTTGCCATGTTTATATCTTTTATTGACCCAAAATTTAGTAAAAATAAAGTTATTTGTTTAGTAAAAATATAATAATTGACATCTATCACATAAACTTTGAATTTATTTTAATATCTTAATAGTGAAATGAATGCAATTTTTAAAATAATATTAGTTTACTATAAATTAGTACCATACTAAGTTTGTTTATTTTTTACTATTATTCAAATATGAATAACTCCCTAAAAACAAAAAATCCCTTCTTTATAGAGGGGTTTTTTTGTTAAGTGTCGGAATCGAACCGACCAAAGACTAACGCCAATCAGCGGCTTTGAAGTTCCCTGTTCAAATGTAATCAATCGTGGGTAAATATTATCAGGTTTGAAAGAGTTACCTGCTTTTTAGTTCCTTATATTTTTGCTACCAAATATAACCATTATTAGTTAACCAATTTTGAACAATAGGATTACCTAATTGTGCAGATTGTTTAAAATATTTTAATGCTAATTCTAATTCATCTTTTTCATAATAATATTGACCTATTGATTGTAATGTTTGTTCATTTTCAGGGTTTATTTCTATAGCTTTCAAGTAATACTCTAAAGCTTGATCTTGATAGTTTAATTCAGAATAACAATTCCCAATATTATTATAGGCCTTATCTCTTAAAGAATCTCTGAAAGTAACCTCTTTAAAAATAGAAATCGCTTCAACAAAATAACCATCTTGAGCAATTATTACTCCGAAATTTGATAATTCATTTATATTTAGACTATCTTTTGCATATTGAATTACCTTATCTAAATCAGGTTGTGTAAGAACAAAACACAACAAAATTAATGGTACTATTTTTTTCATAATTAATCTCCTTATTTTTATTTATTGAGGCTTTATTTGATTACTAATTATGAGACTATTAAAAAGATCCATTTATTGCATTCTATGATTTGGACACTTGCGAGGAAGTTTGGATAAGGTAGTAAGATGTGGCTATGAAACAACAAACCCCTCTATAAGTGAGGGGTGTTGTCGTCTAAATGGCGGAAACGTGTCGGAATCGAACCGACCATAGACTAACGCCTATCAACGGCTTTGAAGGCCGTGGTACTCACCAGAGCACTCTCGCTTCCTTTTATAATTCTATAATCATGCACTTAATACCAGTTCGTGCTTTAATTCTTGATGCAATTTTCTCTGCACTTTTTTTTGTTGAATATATTCCTTCTCTAATAACAAAAAATGGTTCATTATTAATCATAGTTTCCTCAATCATAACTCCAAAACCAATATCTCTTAGCATATATAATCTAGACTCTGCCCTAGGGTACTCTTTAAAAGCACCTATCTGTATTGTATATTTTTGATCATATTTTTTTTCTTTTTGATCAAGAGTTGATATATATTCTTTTTCATCATTAGCATCATCAATAATTGGATATAATTTTGAAAAAACATTTTTATAATACTTAATTGAATCTGAAGCATCTGTTATCTCTAAAGTCTTAAAAAACATATCGATTGATTGATCTAACAACTCTGAATCATGATAATAAATTGGTATTTTTTTATACCACTGTGAAGATTTTACATAATATCCTTTAGTATAAAAATAAGACCCTACTTCAAACACAGCATTATCAGCATAAATATGAGAGGGATACTGATTATAAAAATCTTTATACTTTTGAATTGTATTTTCACCATCTGAATCAATAAGAGCACTTAAAAACAAATATTCAGGTTGATTAGAATATTTTGAATCTATTTCACTAATATTAATAAGACTATCCTTTAAAACTTTATTAATACCTGTTTTAACATCTAAACTGTACAGGGATGAAAGTCCAATTAAAAATAAAAAAAGAAAATTTTTAAACTTTAATATCATAACTATTTTCATAAATCCAAACTATATCTTCATCAGGAGATGTATTTTTATATTTATGATAACCTTCATCTGTAACAAGAAAATGGATTATATCATCTAAACCCTTAGAAACATTATACTCTCCATTTAATGAAAGCAATTTTAATTTAATTAGTTTGATAATTAATGAATTAGAATCTTTATGCATACTAGAATTAACAATATCTAATGCATTATCTAAATCTCCTTTGTGTGCATACATATCAGCTAACGTCGCAATAACTTCAGAATTATTATCATCCTTATCAATAATTTCTTTTAAAATATATTCAAGTTCATCATATCTATCTAAAGCAAATAAAGCATCCTTTAGAAGATGAATAACCATCCAAGACTGCTTAGGCTTTGATTTTGAATATTTTATCCACATTGGGATTGCATTTGATAGACTAGATAAAGCCTGGTCAAATAATTTTTTATATTCCTCACTATTTTTGTCATCAATTTTCTCTGCTCTATTAAAATATTTATCGCTTTCTTTAGAAAAAGATTCAGCAATAAAATAATATGAAGAAGTTAATGCAGAATCTATAGCCAAAGCTTTTTCAAATTTTCTTCGTGCTGAATTAAAATTATTTTTATCAAGTAAAGTTCTTCCTTGTTGAATAATAAATAAACCTAATTTATGAGGATTTGAATTTTTAGTAATCCTTTGAAAAGTTTCTAAATATTCTGAAGCTTTTTCCCATTCATTTATTTCCATATAAAAATTCATTAATTTTGAAATTGACCACGTGTTTTTTGAATCTAATTTGAGTATTTTTAATGCATATTCTATTGCCTTATCAATTTTTTTTAGCTCAAAATAGTTTAGAGCAATATTTTTATACAATTCAAGACGATCATAAGAAGTTAAATTTTGTCTAATAGTCAACCCTTTATGAATTTTCAATGCTTTATCAGGGTTACCACTTTCTCTTAAAACTTGGCCTAATCTTAAATAAGCTTTTATATTATTAGAATCTAAATCAACTATTTTTTTAAAATTATTATATGCTGATCTCTGTAATCCATTAATCATCATATCTAAACCTTCCGAGTAGAGTTCTTTCGTACCGGTTTTCCTGCTAGGCTTTAATTTGAAAATATAGAAAAACAAAAATCCAATAGCACAAAAACATAAAATTACAATTAAATAACTTCCTAACATTACTGATCCTTGCTATTATCAGAATCTGTTAATATAATATCTTCATCAATTGATTCATTTCTAAGATTATCAATTTCTATTTGTAATCTTTTTAATTTTGAACGTACAGACATTAATTCACCTTTTTGAGCTAATATTTGAAATAAAGCAATAAAGAATCCTAATAAGACTCCAACAGTCAATATCCCTAAAACGACAACCCAAACTTCAAACTCCTGATAATCTTGTCCCATACCGTAAGGTATTTTAATTAATAAACTTTTGCCATCTATATCATTCAAAGCAGATAGCTTGAATAAGAAAACTAAACTAACAATTAAAATTATTAAGTTAATTATATATTTTATGAGTTTCATATAAACTTCCTTTAATTTATTTTACCAAACAATGAAATTCCTTGAGCATCAATTATATTTACATTCACCATATCACCTATTTGGTGTCCATCTTTTTTATCGAATATAACCCAAGTATTACTCTCAATTCTACCTGCCCACTGATTTACTGATTTTTTACTTTCCTTTTCAATTATCACATCAAGATTTAATCCTATTCGCTTACGATTATTCATTAAGCTAATATTCTGTTGAAATTCTATTAATGTCTGTAATCTAGATTGCTTAATATCTTCTGAAATATGATCTGTATAATGAGATGCTTTTGTTCCAGGTCTTGCAGAATATTTAAACATAAAAGCCGTATCAAATTTTACTTTGGAAACAACTTCTAAAGTTTCTTGAAACTCTTCTTCAGTTTCACCTGGAAATCCTACGATAATATCTGTAGATAACCCACAATCAGGAATATATGTTCTAATCATATCTACTAAATTCAAAAATTCTTCCTTTGTATATGTTCGATTCATACGTTTTAAGATTCTAGATGAACCTGCTTGCAATGGAAGATGTATTTGATTGCAAATATTATCATGTTTGACCATTACTTTGAGTAAATCTTCATCAATATCTCTAGGATGAGGTGAAGTATATCTAATTCGTTTAATTGCTTTAATTCCACCTAATTTATCTAATAAAACTGGAAAATCACCTTCTGGTGTTTTATAAGAATTAACATTTTGTCCTAATAATGTAATTTCTTGATAACCAGATTTTAAAATATTTTTAGCTTCATTAATCACGCTAGATATACTACGACTTCTTTCACGTCCCCTAGTAAATGGAACAATACAAAAAGTACAAAATTTATCACATCCTCTCATAATTGAAATCCAGGCATTTATTCCATCTTTTCTATTAGGAAATAAATCATCATATATTTCATGTTTAGATAATTTAGTATCTACAATATGATTGATATTAGAATTTCTGAATTTAATAATCTCAGGTAATTTCCTATACGAATCAGGCCCTAAAATAATATCTACATAAGGTTTAGATTCTAATAAAACATTCTTAAGATTTTGAGCCATGCAGCCTAATACTCCAATTAAAAGATGTTTTTTCTGCTTTTTTAAATAAGCAAGGCTATTTAACCTATTATGTACCGTCTCTTCAGCTTTTTCTCTTATTGAACAAGTATTTAAAAAAATAGCATCTGCTTCTTCTATTTTATCAGATTTTGAATATCCTAAATCGCCTAAAATTTTCCCTACCAATTCTGAATCATACTCATTCATCTGACAGCCATATGTTTCAACAAAATATTTTAGGCCATTAGATGGTGCCTGTTTAGTAATTGGATATTGTTTTTGTTCTATATCTTGTAGCATAAATATTCAATATTATCTGTAATAAATCAGTTGCTCTAATTTTTTATCATAGGTATAAAACTTTCGTGGGTTTTCAGTTTTATTTTTATACTTAACTTCATAGTGTAAATGAGGGGCAGTAGAACGGCCTGTATTACCTACATACCCAATAGATTGTCCTCGTTTGACTTTGTCGCCTTTAGAAACTAAAAGACCATTTTTCATATGAGCATAAACAGTTTTATATCCATAGCCATGATCAATTTCAATAAAATTACCAAAACGAGAATCAAATTGAGCTTTTGAGATAACCCCATCTCCAGTACATTTAACTGGCGTTCCAATTTTAGCAGAAAAATCATCTCCAGCATGAAATTGTTTTCTTTCATTTATAGGATCATCTCTATAACCATAATATGAAGAAATATAAATACCCCTTTTAATATCCATTGGCATTCTAGATGGAATAGAAGACCAATATTTAATGTTAGAATTAAATTTTTCTTCAATATTACTTAAATAAATTTTTTCTATATATAATTTTTTAAATAATTTATCAATTCTGTTAGAAGTAAGAACAGATTTGTTATATAATTTTTGCATATCTGAATTATCAAGATTGATTTTATTTGAATCGTTATCTATTTCTCCACCACTTCCAGCTTTTCTACTTTCTCGTGATAACCCCTTAGTATCAAATAAAACTTTGACCAATTTATCTGATTTTTTTTGATTACTAACTAATATATCGTTTAATCTATCTAATTTTTTTTCATTATCTTTAATTTTATTTTCTATAGAATTTTCATATTTTTTTAATTCATCACTTTGAAATTTATTTTCATATTCTAAACCTTTTATCTTCTCACTCTGTTCATTAATAGTATTATTTTGATTTGATAAAGAATTAGAATTAAAGGTGTTAAGTAAATAATAAAATCCTGAAAACAGAATCGGTAAAATCAATAAAAGAAGAGTACCTGTCAATTTATTAATATGAAACTGTTTTAAATCAAACTGTCCATCCTTAATAACAATAATCTTATAACCTTTTTTAAACAAGTATAAATTATCTCCCAAAATTTAAATTAACTGAAGTCCTATAATTTATAGAAAACTGACCTACTTTTCAATTTTATTAATTTTTATTTTTTTTATCTATAAAAAGTTGAATTTCTTTTATTTTTTTTATTAATTCGTTAAAATGTAC
>JAAZYZ010000059.1 GCA_014239355.1 Fidelibacterota bacterium | reverse complement strand
TTGGAGGGATTCGAACCCCCGACCCGCTGATTACAAATCAGCTGCTCTGGCCAACTGAGCTACAATGGCTTCGTTATTATATAAAAAAGCACTGCTAACTATAGCCTCGCAATTTAAAATTTTTATTTATAATAAACAATACTTGTTTTGTTTTTAATTAAGAAAATGATAATTCTATAATTTTTTCAACGAGGTCTCTATAAGGTAACCCTATTTTTTCTGCAGATTTAGGCAATAGACTTGTGTTGGTTAGACCTGGCAATGTATTAATTTCTAATAAATAATGATTATTATTTGATAACAAAAAATCTACTCTAGCATAATGCCTACAACCTATTTTCTTATAAATTAATAAAGCGTGATCAGCTAATGTTCTAGAAATAGAATTATTTATTTGGGCAGGAACTTCATAATTACTCCCCTGAGTTTTATATTTAGAATCATAATCATATAAAAAGCCTTTAGGGAAAATCTCAATGATTGGTAATACTTGGCCATCTAATATAGGGACAGATACTTCACGTGCTTTTATATATTCTTCAATCATTGTAATTTTTGATTCATTAAAAGATTTTTGAATATTTATTTTAAAATCATTTAAATCTTGACAATAATACAAACCGATAGTTGACCCACCATCATTTGGTTTGATAATTAACGGAAATTTTAAACCATCGAAATTGCAATCATTAACATTTTTTGAAATTGACCAATTTAATACAGGAATATTATTATTTTTTGCAATTAATTTAGTTCTATTTTTATCCATAGCTATTTGAGAAGCCTTAGAATCGGATCCAGTATATTTGATGTTATGTTTTTCAAGATATTTTTGCAATCTGCCATCTTCACCATAACCACCATGTAATGCAATAAAAACAACATCAATATCTAATAATTTTTCATGTAAAGAAGTATAATCATCATCTACATTTATTCCTTCTACGTGATATCGATCTTTAATTGCTTCAATAACAGCTAAACCAGTGTGTAGTGACACTTCTCTTTCACTTGAATTTCCTCCAAATAAAACAGCAATTTTCTTCATGCTTTATTAACCTTATATTCATGATAAACAATACCTAAAACAATTATCACACCTGAAAATATACCCCAATTACTCAATATGTGATCTGTAAAAAAATGATTATAAATGCCTGCAAATACTGGCTCTAAAGTAAATATCATAGCTGTTTGAATTGGAGAAACAATTTTCTGTGCCCAAACCATAATTAAAATAGCAACAAATGTAGCTAAAACACCAGTAATCCACAAGCCTGACCATACGGTATAATTCCAATCCAAAACATTGAATGAAGCCTGATATTCAAAAATTGCTCCAATAGAAAATAACATGGTAGTTATTACCATTTGAATAAAAAAGAAATTATAAATATTATTTATTTTGTTAATTAAATACTGACCTTGCAATATAATGTGAGCCGCAAAAGATATTGCACATCCAAAAGTTAAAATATCACCTACCGTAAAATTCTCAACGTTAGGATTTAATAAAATTCCTAAACCAGTTAAAACAAGTGCTATAGAAAACCATAAGTAATTACTTGGTTTTCCTTTGCCCATCAAAAATATTATAATAGGAACCATCAAAACACTTGTTCCTGTTATAAAAGCAGATTTGTTTGGATCACTTTTTAAATAAAAAATATTATCCCATAAACCAAAACTTTGGAAAAAATATCCAAGAGACAAAAAGATAGCACAAACAACCCCTGCCTTAAACTCATCTCTATCTATTTTAACTTTTTTATATTTAAAAAGTATAAGAAGTAAAGTGCAAATAGCTGCTATAAAAAAACGAATTACAGAAAATATTGAAGGAGGAATTGATTTTAACGATTCCTCTACTAACTCAAAAGTAACGCCCCAAATAAAAGTAGTAAATATAAGACCTGATATAGCTAATGAATATGTGCTCAAGATAATATTTTTTCTAATTCATGTGTATTATGTAGCTCAACAATAATATCACAACCACCTATCAATTCACCTTTAACAAACAATTGTGGAATTGTCGGCCAATTGGAATAACTAGATAATTTCACCCTTATATTAGGATCTTCTAAAACATTTATATCCTTATAATCTATACCATACATAGAAAGGACTTTAACAACTGTAGCAGAAAATCCACACATAGGCATCTCTTTTGTGCCTTTCATGTATAAAATAACATTATTATTTTTAATATCACTTATAATTTTCTCTTTAAGTTCGTCAGCCATTTAAATACCTCATTTATTTATTAATTTTAACGTATTAAATTATAACTAATAAACTATATTACATTATATAATTTTTAGGAAAAAAAATGAAAAAAATGTTACTTACAGAAGAAGAGAAAAAAGAATTAAAACCAATTAAACAAGAATCTGATTGGTATAAAGTGTGTGAAAAAATTAAAAAAAGAAGAAATGGTCAATATCCAAGCTATTTAGCTAGAGAAATTTTAGAAATATATCAACAAAATTTTCCACCTAAAATAGATGATTAAGAATAATTTGATTTTAAAAAATTAACTACTTGATCGAAATCAGAACAATTCTTATCTGAATGACATATAACATTATCTCTTTGAATATATTTTGTATAAGCTAAAAAATATTTAGCTAGATTATATTTTTTAATTTCATAATCAGTATAACCATCTCCAACCACTATAATATCATGTTTTAAATTCAATGACTTAATTATATTTACTTTTCCAATTGAATGTGCAAGTGGATTTTTAAAGTCTACACCAATTAATTTATCTGAATCATTAAAAATAAAATCATTTGCAAATACATTCCATTGAAAATTAGTATTACATAACATAACTGATTCTATAATACTTTTGAAACCACCTGATACAATATAGATATTGGAACTATTTTGTTTAAAAAAATCTAAATTTTTAATAAATGACTGATCAAAACTCTCATTGATTTTATTAATAAGTTTGTTAATATGCTTTTTATTAACACTCATTAGATTAAAGCGATATTCTAATGATTTTTCAAATGAAATTTCTCCATTCATAGCAAGATTTGTGTAATTGGAAATTTTATTAATGATTTGATTTTTGTTTTTAGATAAAACAATCTCTGCTAAACATTCTAAAGTTTCTACCCCAACAATGGTACTATCAAAATCAATAATAAGATGAAACTGGGGTTTCATTTATTTTTTTAAAATAACTGACCAAAATGTTTTTTCTGTACCTTGGTATACCTTGCGTATATTTTCAATATGTTTAATAAAAATAATGGTCGAGAAAAAAGATAAGCTTAAAATAAAATTAAAATTATAAATGATACTATCACATATAAAATGTATAATAAAAGGGACACAAATAAGGATTAATATTGTTGAAACTACAACATAATTTGTAATCATAAGAAGAATACCAGCGACACATAAGGCTATTATTCCAAACATAAAATCAAAAGCTAAGAGCATACCAAAATAAGAACTCATACCTTTTCCCCCATTAAAATTCATAAAGAAAGGAAAAATATGTCCTAAAATAACACCACCCCCAGCAAAACTAGCAAGCACTACATGTTGAGGATAAATTGATAATACAATTAAAATTGGCACGTAAGCTTTAAGCATATCAACAAAACCAATAAAAATACCGAATTTCCAACCAAATAATAGGACGCCATTAGATGCACCTGCATTTTTACTGCCTTTATTTTTTACATCTACTTTAAACTTAAACTTGCCAATAAAATATGATGTTTGGATACATCCAAATAAATAACCTAAAAAAATTGGAAAAATAATTTGAAAAATAGAGTTTTGAAATAGAGTACTAATTTAAAGCTCCTTTAAATCATTTAATAGCTGAGTTAACATATCTTTAGCATCACCAAAAATCATAATAGTATTATCATAACCAAATAATTCATTTTGAATACCAGCAAAACCTGCATTCATTGATCTTTTATTAACCATAACAGTTCTAGCTTTATCTACATTTAAAATTGGCATACCATAAATTGGACTACTTTGATCAGTTCTAGCTGCTGGATTAACAACATCATTTGCACCTAATACAAGAGCAACATCACAATCTTCAAATTCAGGATTGATTTCATCTAAATCTTTAAGCTGTTCATATGAAATGTTAGCCTCAGCTAATAGTACATTCATATGACCAGGCATTCTACCTGCAACTGGATGAATAGCATATAAAACATTCTTTCCTTTGCCTTCAAGAAATTCTGCAACTTCACGAACTGCATGTTGAGCTTGAGCAACTGCAAGACCATACCCAGGAACAACAATAATTTTTTCTGCTGCATCAAAAATCATAGCAGCTTCTTCAGTAGAATAACTCTTGATATTAAGCTGTTGGCCTTCGCCACTACTACTATCTCCAGCATCACCACCAACAGCACCAAAAATAACATTAGCTAAAGATCTATTCATTCCTTTACACATAATTTGAGTTAATATCATTCCTGAAGCTCCCACCAAACTACCACAAATAATAAGAGCACTACCAGCTGCTTTAGTTTCATCACCAGAACCATAAAGAACAAATCCAGTCATAGCAGCAGCTATTCCTGAATATGAATTTAAAAGAGAAATTACGACTGGCATATCAGCTCCACCAATTGGAATAACAAGCAAAACACCTAACAATGCTGATAAAGTAACTATTATATAAAATGAATTAATACCATATGTTGGGATCATATAAGCAGCTACAACCATTACAATAGCTAGAATACCATTGAAAATTTGCTGTCCTGGAAAAGTAACAGGTTTTGTAGTTACAAGTCCTTGCAGTTTTCCAAAAGCAATAAAACTTCCCGTAAATGTTAAAGTTCCTACAACTAAACTCAATACAACTGATATTGTAAAAAACATACCAGTCTGAGCGCCAAATGATTCCGCAGCAACAAATGCAGATGCTCCCCCTCCAAAGCCATTAAATATAGCAACAAGCTGCGGCATTTGAGTCATTTCAACTTTTATAGCAAAAAATCCACCTATAATTGACCCAATAATCATAGCTATGCCAATCATTGTAAAATTTAAAGATGAACTATCAGACAAAACATCAGGAATAATAGTCGCTAATATAGCTAAAAGCATTCCAAGAGATGCAATCATATTTCCATTTCTGGCAGTTTTGGGATGACTTAACATCTTCAAACCATATATAAAGCATACAGAAGAAATTAAATAAACTATATTTATATAAGATTCCATTTATTTTCTTTTAAACATTTTAAGCATTCTATCAGTAACCAAAAAACCACCTACTACATTAACCATTGCAAATATAACAGCAACAAAACCAAACCACATTCCAATCTCAGTTCCTTTAGTAGCTATAAGAGCTCCAATAATTGCTATACCTGAAATAGCGTTAGAGCCTGACATTAATGGTGTATGTAAAGTTGGAGGTACTTTTGTAATAATTTCAAATCCAACAAAGACGGCTAATACAAATATTGTTATTATAGTTATATCCATTAATTAGACCCTTCCATTGCATTTTTTGTTCTTTCATCAACAATTTCTCCATTATAAGCAAACATCGAACCACTCACAATCTCATCTTCTAAATTAAATTCTTTTTTGTCTTGATCATAACCATGTAATATAAATGCACTCACATTTTTTGCATAAAGCTGAGAAGAATGCACACTCATGGTTCCTGCTAAATTAATAGTCCCATCAATAGTAACTCCATTTACATCCACTACCTGATCAGGCTGAGTTAAACTACAATTACCACCATTTTCAGCTGCAAGATCCATGATTACAGAACCTGAACTCATAGATTTAACCATTGCATCTGTAATAAGTATTGGAGCAGGTCTACCTGGAATTAAAGCTGTAGTTATAACAATATCAGAAGCTGCTATACGTTCATTTAATAATTCTGCCTGTTTTTTTTTATATTCATCAGATGTCTCTTTTGCATAACCGCCCTCACCTACTCCATCATCAGAATCTGACTTAACCTCTAAAAACTTTGCCCCCAAACTTTCAACTTGTTCTTTTACTTCAGGCCTTACATCAGAGGCTTCAACTTGAGCTCCTAACCTTTTTGCTGTTGCTATTGCAGATAAACCTGCGACTCCTGCACCTAAAACAAGTACTTTTGCAGGTGGAATTGTACCTGCTGCAGTCATTAAAAGTGGCATATATTTTTCAATATGACATGACGCTATTAAAACAGCTTTATAACCAGCTATATTAGTTTGAGAACTTAAAGCATCCATCTTTTGAGCTAAAGTAGTTCTTGGAATAAGATGCATAGAATATGCTGTTATATTTTTACTTTGTAAAGATTTAACCTTATCTATTTCTTTCATAGTTTGAAAAAATGAAAGATAAGAAGAATTATTTTTAATTATTTTCATTTCTTCATCAGTAGGTGAATTTACCTTTAAAATCATATCTGATTGTTCAAAAACCTCATTAGCTGAAGAAAGAATTTCTGCACCAGCATCTATAAAATCTGAATCTGATATTTGAGAAAGAGCACCTGCGTTTGATTCAACTTTTACAGTAAATCCAGAAGAAACAAATTGTTTCACTGTAGCTGGAATTGCAGCAACTCTAGTTTCGTTTTTTATTATTTCTTTTGGTATGCCTAATATCATCTTTACTTTCTTTATTAAATAATAAATAAGATTTATAAAATCACTTATAAATGATTTGTAAATTACACATCTTTATTAAT
>JAAZYZ010000058.1 GCA_014239355.1 Fidelibacterota bacterium | reverse complement strand
GATGCTATGGCATTAAATGTTGATTTTATAGGTGACTGCATTGAGTATTAAAGTTAGTAATATTTCAAAATCATTTAAAACTTACAATAGAGATCCAGGAATCAAAGGAGCTTTAAAATCTTTTTTCAATCGGAAGTATACAGATTTTCATGCTTTAAAAAATATTAATCTAAATATTGATGAAGGTGAAATTTTAGGAATTCTTGGTGAGAATGGTGCAGGTAAAACAACATTAATTAAATTAATGGTTGGTTTGTTACATCCAACTTCAGGTAGTATAAATATTAATGATTATATACCTTGGAATAGAAATAATGATTTTTTAAAAATGATTACTGTAGTAATGGGTCAAAAAAATCAATTATGGTGGGATATTCCAGCTTCAGAATCATTTTTATTAAATAAACGAATTTATCAAATTGAAGATAACACCTATAATCAAATTTTAAATGAAATGGTTGAATTATTAGATATAAAGGATAAGCTACATACACAGGTTAGGAGATTATCTCTTGGAGAACGTATGAAAATGGAAATTATAGCATCGTTGCTTCATAAACCTAAAATTATTATGCTTGATGAACCTAGTCTAGGTTTGGATGTAATATCTCAAGCAAAAATTAGAGAGTTTGTTAAATATTATAATGATCAGTATAAAGCTACTTTTATAATCACAAGTCATTATATGAATGATATTGATTCTATGTGTAAACGTGTTTTTGTTATGAATAAAGGACAAGGCCTTTATGATGGAGAATTTTCTTCTTTAATAAAAAAAATTAATCCTACTAAAAAATTATTATATACATTTGAAAAACTCCCAAATGATCAAGCTATAAAAGATTTAAAAGAAAATTTTACTTTTACTTTAGATAATAATATTTTAATTGCACATTTAAATGATGAGTTGTTAAACCAGTTATTGAAAAAATTATTTAATATTTCTAATTCACAATCTTTTTTGATAGAAGATTTACCTGTTGAAGAAACTATGCGTTCATTTTTTGAAAAGCCTGAAGATTATTTATAGGTCTAATGTTTACTTGGTTTAAAAAATATAGTTCAATATTAAGAGCTGCTATTATTACAGCATTAGAATACAAAGCTAATAGTGTAGTAGGGTTATTTGCTATTTTAACAGGATTATTCATTGAATATTTAATTTTGAGCATGATATATACATCTGAAGGTTCAGCTTATACTATTGATGGATGGACATTTAATCGATTAATTGCTTATATTTTTCTATCTATGATTATTGGGCAATTAAAATCTTCATGGGTAACATCGCATGAAATGATTATGCAGATAAGACAGGGGTTTATGAATCAATATATTGTTAAACCTATATCATTTTTTAGTTATCATTTAATGAATTTTATTGGTACGAATATCTTGTACTATATTCCTTATACTATATTAATTGTAAGTGCTCCTATTATTTTTAAAGATTTAATATTTATTAATATTATTCAAGTACCTTTTTTTATCTTAGCTGTTATAATATCAATTTATTTATCCTATAGTATTTATTTTTTTATGGTTTGTTTTGCATTTTGGTTTGGTGAAGTAAGAGCATTATTAGCTGCATATAATATTTCAATGTTTGTATTGGCAGGTCAAATTATTCCTTTGGATTTTTTCCCTGAATATTATGTTAAATTTATTAATTATACTCCTATTCCTTATTTGATTAAGTTCCCAGTAGATATTGCAATGTCATTGAATGCAGATTTAAATAATTGGGTTACCCTTATGTTTATGGGAATCTTATGGTGCGTTATTATGAGATTATTAAGTGGTTTAGTATATAGTATTGGTATAAGAAGGTATGAAGCGTATGGTTCGTAGATATATATATTTATGGTTCTCCATATTTAAATACAGTTTATCTCGTGATATGGAATATAAAACTAATTTTATAGGTAGTCTATTTGTAGATACAATATATTATATTACTTGGTATTATTTTTTTGAAGTTATCTATTCAAAAACAACAATGTTAGGAGATTTTGATAGAGAAGCTATTTTAGTATTTTTAATTGCTACTTTTTTTGTTGATACAATTTTTATGATGCTATTTGATGGGGCAGGACAGCTAAGAGATCATATAAGAACAGGAAGTTTAGATTTTATTTTATTGCGACCAGTTAATTCACAATTTTTGATTTCATTTCGATATATTAGAAGCTACACTTTGGTTAGTTTATTAGTTTTATCAATTATTTTATATAAAATATTAATAATATTTCATCCAAATTCACTTAATTTTTTAAATATTTTTTTATTTATAAGCTCTTTATTTATGGGCTCATTGATTTGGTACTGTTTTGAATTTATAACTTCATGTTTAACTTTCTATTTTAGAGATTTTAGAACTGGAGGTTGGTTAACTCATGAAGTTATGAAGTTTTCTATGAGACCTGATACTATTTATCAAGGCTTAACTAGAAAAATCTTATTCACAATTCTTCCTATGGCTTTGGTAGCTTCAGTACCTGCTAGATTATTATTATATGGTTTTACTAATCAGAATCAAAAATATTTTATGGCACAAATTATAGTAGTATCAATTTTATTATATTCAACACGTATTTTATGGAGAGTTGGTTTAAAACGGTATGAAAGTGCACAAAGCTATACTGGTCCTGTACTTTAGGTTTTTTTCTTTTTCTTTTTAGCAGCTGGAAATAAAATATTATTTAGAATTAATCTATATCCTGGTGAGTTTCTATGTAAATCCAAATCAGTTGGTGGGTCTCCAACAAAATGTCTATAATCTTCAGGATCGTGACCCCCTAAAAAAGTAAATGTACCTTTACCTACATTACCATGAATATATTTTACTTGTTCTGAATATAAATCTTCACCAAGTATTAGAATATGTGATTTTAGAAAATTCTTATTATAGCCTGTTGTTTGCCCCATAAAACCATTAATATTACTAACATGATTTTGAATAAGCATAGTTGGAACAGGGTCCCATTTAGCGGAAAAACTAGATAGTGTAAAATAGTCTGATTCAGCACTTCTAGTGTTTGGTTGATGACTAGATGGAAAATCTATATTTGAATACTCATAAATAGTAGGGTCGAGATACAAATCATAATTTTCAAAAGCGATACCATTATTATAATTAACTTGATTTATACTTTTTTCTTCAATTGGTGTTCCATCATATATAGAATGAGCAAAATCTATTGAGTAATATGATAAAGCAATATCAAAGGAGTCAGTAGCAGAACACATAGCAAATAAAAACCCTCCATTATTAATGTAGTCTCTTATTTTTATTGCAATAGATTTTTTAAATTTATGGACACTATCAAAACCATACTTGTTAGCTGTTTTAATAAAACTATTTTCCATATCTTTATACCATTGTTGGTTTCTATATCTATAAAATTTTCCATATTGCCCTGTAAAATCTTCGTGATGCAGATGTAACCAATCATATTTGTAAAGGTCACCATTTATTACTTCTTCATCAAATATAATATCATATTTTATATCTGCATATGTTAAGGCTAATGTAACAGCATCATCCCAAGGTTGTTGATTCGGAGGTGAATACACAGCAATCTTTGGAGTTTTTTCTAATATAACTAATTCCATATTTTCTTGTTCTATCATAGAATAAATCATTGAAATTTCTTCAATTGACAATAATTCACAATATACATTTTTTAATAAACATTCTTTTTGAATCTGTTTAGAAACATCAAACACAAATGATCCTCCTCTATAATTTAATAACCAATCTACTTTATTATTCATTTCTAAACTTGAGAATGCAATTCCATATGCCTTTAAATGGTTTGTTTGATTTTTATCCATTGGAATTAGTATTTTTTGTGTTGAAAATATACTATTTATGAGAAGAAATATTATGAAAATATTTTTTTTAATCATAATTCTAATTCACTATCTATTATTTTATAAATTTCATTTAATCGTTTAAGAATATCTTCTTTATATATACTATCTGGATAAATTTTAATAATTTTTTCATATAATTCAATGGCATTTTTATAGTTTTGATTAATGTAATCTTCTATTTCAGCATTTAAAACCAAAGCAATTTCATAATAGACTGTTTTTGTTTTCATATCTTCAATAATTTGTTGAGTATTATCAATATTTCCTTTTTGAAATTCAATTAATGCATATTGAAATTGAGAAAGTTCTGAAATTAAAATATTATCTGAATTAATTAGATCAATTAACTCTAAAATAGATTCAAAGTTTTTATTCATTTTGAGTTTATGCTGAATAGAGGCATATTTCTTAAATTGTTCAATATCATTATTAAAAAATAGTGTAATCATTTTGAGTTCTAGTAAATCATTATAGTCCTTATTCTCTAATTCAAAATCATATATTAAAGAATCAATTTCTAAATTCATTTTACTATAATCTCCTTTATAAAGTAGTAATTCTATATTTTTAAACCTTGCTTCATAATTTTTATCTCTTTTATAATATTTATCAATAATTTTTTGACTTTGATTAATTAATTTAATAGAAGAATCTAAATACCCTTTTGATATTAAAATATCACTTTTCATTAGCATTGTTTGAATTTTAATATCTATTTTAGATGAATTATCTTGAAGCTGGTTCAATATTTTATAAGCACTATCTACATCACTAAATATATTATATTGTATAGCTGCTAATTTTATTTTTGCTATTTCCGGTTCTAAATTATATTTGATTAATTTTTCATAAATATCATTTATATAATTTATAGTTTCTATTTGATATTCATTATTTTGTTTTAGATTTAAAATTTTATTAGATGATAATTGTTTATAGCTTATAGGTAAGTATGTTTTATTCAATCTACTTTCTAGAAGTAATTTTTGTATTAAATCAAATATTTGTTCTATTAATATTTTCTGGCTGATACTATTTTGTTTATTAGTTTTAGATGTTTCATTTAAATAGATAATTGATTCATTTATTGAATTTTTATATTCTTTATTTTTTTTAAATATAGATATAAGTTTTCTAGAAAAAAAGGAGGGCATATTATGTTTTTCCCTTATATATAGGACAAAATTATATCCTTCTTCTATTTTTTTATTTTTAAATAATTGATGCAAAATAAATTCAAATTTATTTTTTTTATTTTGATCATTAGTATATTTTTTTTCTAATGTATATAGATCATTAATCCATTGTATATCTTGAATCCATAGTTTTATTTCTAATAGTTCTACTTCTGCTTCAAATTGATGTTTTAAATTTAATTTATTATTTAAATACTGATTATAGTATTCTATTAAAAGAGTATAGTTTTGTTTTTCTATTAATATTTCTTTTATTTTTGTTAGAGCTTTATAATTAGTTTTATTTTTTTGAAAAATTTCTAAGTATAATTTCAATGCTTCATCTTTATTTTTTTGATGATTTAATATTTCAGCCCTTTTCCACACCTCGTATTCATTTTCGATTGTATTGCAAAATCCAATAACTATAAAAATAATGAGAGTCTGTATTATAGTAATATTATTTTTCATTTATTTTCTCTTCAATTAATATTCGTAAATACTCTTGAATTATACTTTTATTTTCTCTAGTTATATTTTTATTATTATCTAATTCATCTAATTTTTTATATAATTTTTTTAATTCAATATTATTAGAGTTTTCAATTTTATCTAAATTATTATCTAATAAATTATTATCATTTTGTTCTGCTTCCCAGTTTTCATTAAAGCCTCTATTTCTTAATGAATTTTTATGTTCTAATAATTTTCTATATACCTGTTCTCCTCTATTTATACTTTCTTGTGAAATATTATTATTTTCAAAATCTTTTATAATTTTATCCATATTTTCTAATGCTTTGCCTAAACCTTCTCCTTGATTTTCGCTAGATGAAAATGAATTTTCTTTCATTAATTTTTCTAATTGGTTCTTAAGATTTTGTTGCTGTTTCATTAAACTTTGCATTAAACCTTGTTGTCCAGGTTGTTGTCCAAATGGCATAGGGATTAGTGAGTTCATACCTTGATTAAGAGATTGTTGTCCTGACATTAAATTCTCCATTGATTCTAAATATTGGCTGTATCCTGAAGCTTCTCCAGATGATTGCATATTTTCCATTGCATCAATTAATAGTAAAATAGTTTTATTAATATATTCCATGGCTGCTATTTGATTTTTTTTAGCATTTTTGATTTCACCTTGTTCAAAAGCATTGATAGTTTTGATTAAATGATTAAATATTTGACTAAATGTTTTTGAAGTCTCTGCTGATATATGAAAACTTTTTTTAGTTAAATCAGATATTTGAATAAAAATATTTTTATATTGTTGTAATAGAACATTTTCTTTAGATTTTAATTCAGTAATATTAGTATTGTCTTTTTTCGATTTTACATTTTTTGCGATTTCAATTAATTCTTCTTGTCCATATGACATATCAATTAAGTTCTTTATAATTCTAGAATACATATTAAGCATTTCTTGAGTTAATTTTTGTTGATATTCTTCTATAATTTTTTCTAATTCGGAGCTCATTTTTTTTAAATTCTTTTCAATATTATTAGAGTTTTGATTCATATTTGATTTACTATTTTGTGAATTTAAAATAGAATTTATATCTTTTTTTGTATCTGAAAATTCTTTGCTAGAACTTAGTTGATTTATTTCTTCTGATATTTTTTGATCAATATTTTTCATTATATCACTTGTTTGATTAAACACATTTTCTAAATCATTTAAATTATTTTTTTGTTTATTCTCCATCGGTTTTATATTTTTATTTCGATGGTCTTCATTTATTTTTTCTGAAATTTCTTTTTGCAAATCATACATTGATTCTAATTTCTTTGTTAATTCATTTAACTTCTGTTCGGCTACTATTTGTTCGAATAAATCAATCATCCTATCTACCTGTTGTTCTAAATCATTTATTTCAAAATTAAAGTCATTTAACTCTTCTAATGATTTTTTAAAATCATCATCATCTAATGACTGTTGTATATTTTGAAGTGCTTCCATTAATTCAGAGCTAATAATATCTTTAAACATATTTTGCAATTGTTGAATCTTATCTCCCAAGGCATCATTAATCAAATTATTTTTATCATTTAATTCATCAATTGTTTTTATGGTATTTTCTAAATCTTTAATTTTTTCTGATATTTCTTCTAGTTCTGTTGATATTTTTTTTGTTGTTTGTTCTTGTTCAAAACCTGTTTTTTCTTTTAAAACATCATTGGATATTTCTTTGTACATATTTTTAATATCATCTATAGAATCAATCATATCTCCAAAATTTTGTTCAACAATTTCTTGCTCTTCTTCTACTTCAAAGTATAGTTCTTCTAAGCTAGGAAAGTAAGCCTTTAATATCTTAGATTTTCCAATACCAGGTCCAGTTTTTGTATTGTTGTCAAGTGCTTTAACCCAATAAAAAATCTCATCTCCTGGACCAATGTTTAAATCTTTAATATCCCAATTATAACTAATAAATTGATTTTTTTTATTTTTTGAAGTATTAAAAATTTGGATATTATTTAAAGTTGTGTCTTGGTCTAGATAGTATGGCTTTAAAATATAGTATTCTAGAAATGCTTCTTTAATCCCAAAATCATCAACAATTTCGACCTCTAATTTGATATTCTTTTTTTCATTAATTTTTAAATTATCATTTGGATATTTTATATTTACATAAGGCTTTAAATCATCATTTATTATTATAGAATAGTTTATAGGTATATTTTGATTTCTTTCAAAATCAGTGCATATAATTTCAAATTCTAAAGGTTCTACTATTTGACATTCTACATTGATATTATTATTAATAACATTCATATTAATAATGCTATCATTGTTAAATTTTAATTTAGCATCTTTTATTTTTTTATTTAGGATTCCTTCTATTTTTAAATTAGAACCATTTAATAATTGAATTGTTCTTAGGCTTTGATTATGTTCAACTTCAGTTATATTAGTGTATATGGGTGGAATTATATTGATTTTTAGGTCTTTAAATTCAGGTCTTGTTTTTAAATTAATATTTAAGGTGTCAGTTACAATCTTATAACGTTTATATGGTAATATTGATTTATTTATATAACTAGCCCAAATTTTTGTATTATTCTTTATTTTTTTTAAAGTATATGAATAGGACTGATTAATATTATTAATTTCTACTTGGTCTATTTTATTATTTGTTTTAATATTTAAAATTATTTTTTCAGGGGTAATTCCTTCACCCTTAATTACTGCAGTTAACTTATCATCTTTAAAAACAAAAACTTCATTTTTGTAATTTTCAAACATTATTTTAAAGGGTAGAGGTTTATTGAATTTAATCTCTTTTTTTAGCAATCTATCAATAGAATAATAATATTGTTCTGATAATAAAATAAAAGAAATAAAGACTAGCAATAATATGATTAAAGTATAAAATTTTCTATATGGAAAATAAATTTTAATTTTGTTAAGATTTATTTTTTTTATATCATCTTCTAATTGATTAATAGAATTGATTGTTAAGTCAGAATAAGAATTGTTTAAATCTAATTTAGAATAAATTTGCAATGCATTAATTATACGATCTTTAGTTGGAATCTTATCAATTAATTGATAAGCTAGAGCTTGAGGGTTTGAATTTTCCCATAAATTATATTTATGGATTAAAGTTCTCAGTATTAAAAATAAAATACTCAAAGAAGATAATATTAATGATGCAGTTAATATTCTATGTTTTATATATGGAGAAAAATAAGCACTCTCTTCAATTTTAATAATGATAATTAAAAGTGAAAAACCAAAGATCAAAAAATTAATTATCGCATTAATATTATAAATTTTAATTTTCTGATTGAGATATATTTTTAGAAATTTTTGTATAGATTCCATTTTTACTGACTCAACGCAAATATTAATATATTCGTACCCATTTTCAGAGCTTCTAATCTTTTTTGTGTGCTTAATCTTTTTCCTGTAATTCTTTCGTGTTCTTCATTTGACTCCCAACCATCTCCTAAATCACTTTCTAAAGTATATAGTGCTATTATTTTATTATTATGGAATAGAGCAAATATTTTTGGCTTTTTATTATCATGTGTATGAATTTTAGGTAAACCATTATCAAACTTATAATATATATTAAATATTTCATGTTTATTTGATAGAGGCACCCATTCTTTATCAGGAAATACTTTTTTTATTTCTGAAAAAAATGTTTTATCAAAGTTATAGTTATCATCTACATGTAAAAAACCACCATTTAAAAGATGCTTTCTTAATGCTTTGATTTCATTTTCTTTTAATTTAATACCTTGCCAAGACCCATTTTTTCTTAATTCCCCATGCCCTGTCATATAAATGTATTGAGTTTTAAAAAAATCATTACTTCCAATTTTCATTTTTAATTCATCATCTCTATTTGGAGCAATGATTGGTATATTAGTATTTTTATTAATAAATTTTATCAATTCTGATAGGGCTGTTTGGTCAGAATTCCAGTCACCTGGTTCATATTCGACTAATCCAATTTTAAAGTGAAAATTTTGGGTATAATTATTTTGAGCTGTAATACTAGATAAGTATACTAGCAGTATAATTGCTTGCACTATAAATCTTAAAACCATATTTTAAATTAAATGAATTAATATTAATTTAAAAGAAATGAAAGATTTGTTTATTTTATAATGTAATGAGTAAATATTTTTTAATAGTTTTATGTCTAGTCACTTTTCCTTTTCCATCACAAAGCAATTGGTCAAGTACGCCAATTGATAACTTTATAAATCATAATTTTAGGAAAATGACATTTAGGGAGCCATTTTATTTAATTCCTTATGAATTAAAAATAGGATTATTTAGTTATGGTGGCCCTAACTACTTTCAAAATGCAATTCAGGGAAGTTTTGATTTAGATTCAAACCCCATTATATTAGATAATCAAGATATTAATAATTCATTTGTCTCTTCTATTGATTCAAGAACAGGTTATTTTATTGAAGTAGATATAATGAAATATAATTTCTTAGAAAAATTATATCATCAAAATTTAATTGATTTTCATATTGGTACTGGTTTAAGGTATTCAAATATTTTGTCAAATCCATTAGCTCCCATTTATATTAATGATATTAACAACAATGAAAGTTATCGTTTTCGACCTTCTATTATTGATGGTTTTTTAAATTTGTCTTTTATAAGTCAATTTTCATCAAAATTTTATTTTTATAGTTATTATTCATTTGGTCTAAGTTATGCATCAATTTATGAGTCATTAAGTCAAAAAAAGTATATTTATGGTTCTGGTTTTAATGAAAATTTATCTATGGGTTATAAGCATGTAATAAAGAGATCTTCTTTACCATATAATTATGCTATTGGTTTAGAGCTAAGAGCAGGAAGAACTTATATTAATAAAATATATGATGATAAGGATGAAACTCCTATTATTGGCTTAGATATGAATACATTAGGTGTATTTTTTACTTTTGGTACTTTATTTGGAGGGAAAGATACTAAAGGTGATCAAGCTTTTCAATTAATGCTAGATAAAGATTATATTAATGCAGCAAACAAATTCAAACAATTTTTGAATATTTATAATTATAACTTTAGATTTAACAAAGCAAAAAAAATGTTAAATTTTTGTTATACACAGATTCCATATCAATATTTTGAAATGGCTATTACATTTTTTAATGATAGCCTATATAATCAAGCATTACAAAATTTTAATAAAGCTGAGCAAACTGCAGATCCTGCCTTAATATTAGAGATTGAATCTTATAAAAGAGATATTGCTCAACAACTTATTAATAAAACTAATAAAAATTTAGATAAAAATACATTTTTTAGCTCAATTAACAATTTAAATAAGGCTCGTAAAATATCGCCATATTTGTGGCCTGAAACTGATAAAGTTGAAGCTCAAATTTTTCTTAAAAAAGGTGATATTTTAAAAAACTTAAATAATTATTCAGAAGCTATTGATTTTTATCAACAAGCACTTGAATTAGACCCAACTTTATTCATCAAAATAAATGATAAATACACAGAATTAATTAGATATATTTTAAATGATATAAATGATACTACTGATGCTAATGAGTTAAAGCTAGTTAAAGAATATTTAGAAACAATTATTAGTTTGAAGCCTAAATATTCAGACAGTTTATATCAATATGTAGTTGAAATTGATCAAAAGTTAAAAAATTATGATAGTACTATTACAAAATTGAATTTAAAAGAATATGTAGAAGAGCGTAGAAGAAAAAAAATACAATCCTTAATTAATAATATCACACTTGGAATGAGTTTTTATGAAATTGAATCTATTTTAGGGGAACCTGATTCTATTAAACAAGATGATGACTATGATTTATGGATTTATAATATATCAAATACAGATTTTAGAACTTACTTTTTTAAAGATTATATTTTAGTTAAAATAGACTAAGGTATCTAATTAAAATTAAACATGAAAAAATTAAGAGCTAATATTAAAATGTATATTTTATTTTTTATTACTATTATTATTTCTTTATTCCTATTATTATCATTTTCCAGTTCTTCTTCTAATAATATGAAGATTGGCGTTAAAGCTCCTGAATTTCAATTATTCAATCAAAATGGTAAATTAATTTCTTTATCTGATTATGAAGGTAAGAATTTGGTCATATATTTTTTTCCAAAAGCATTTACCCCTGGTTGAGTTAAACAGGCTTGCGGGTTCCGCGATGAATATTCAGAATATAATAAATACAATATAGAGATTATTGGTATAAGTTACGATAATCAAAAAAGACAAAAAAATTTTTCTGATAGATATAATCTTTCATTTCCATTATTATCAGATTCAGATGCTTCTGTATCAAAATTATATGGAGTTGACACCTATTTTTTCCCTAAAAGAGTTACTTTTTTAATTAATAAAGATGGTGTAGTTTTTGATATAATTAAGAATATAAGCTTAGATAATTATGCTAATAAAATTATTCAAATTTTTGAGAAAAATAATTTAATAAATGATAAAGATTAGAACACATACATGTGGAGTTTTAAGTAAAGATTCTGTAAATCAGTCAGTAGTATTGAATGGATGGATTTCAAAAGTACGTGATTTAGGAAGTGTTGTATTTGCAGATTTAAGAGATAGATACGGAAAAACTCAATTAGTTTTTAATATTGATATAGATAAAGAGTCATTTAATAGTGCTAAAAAATTGAGTCTTGAAGATGTCGTAGGTATTGAAGGAAAAGTAGTATTAAGACCAGATGAAGCTAGAAATGATAATAGTCCTACTGGATTAATCGATATTGAAGTTAAAAATATTATGATTTATAATAAATCTTTAACACCTCCTTTTGATATTAATGATAGGCAATCAGCTATGGAAGACCATAGGTTAAAATATAGATATCTTGAATTAAGAACCAAAGAGCTTCAAAATAATTTAATGATTCGTCATAAAACTTCAATTTTAACTAGAAATTTTTTATCTGAAAGTAAATTTATTGAAATTGAAACTCCAATTTTAATGAAATCTACTCCTGAAGGAGCTCGTGATTTTTTAGTTCCAAGTAGATTACACAAAGGAAAATTTTATGCATTACCTCAGTCCCCTCAAACATATAAACAATTGTTAATGGTTTCAGGGTTTGATAGGTACTTTCAAATTGTTAAATGTTTTAGAGATGAAGACTTCAGATCTGATCGTCAACCAGAATTTACTCAAATTGACATTGAAATGTCTTTTGTAAAGCAAGAGGATATTATTTCATTGGGTTCAGATTTAGTCCGATATATATGGAATGACATATTAGATGTAAAATTAGATGAAGAGTTTCCAATTATGACCTATGAAGATGCTATGAATAATTATGGTTCTGATAAGCCAGATATTCGTTTTGATATGAAATTATTAGATTTTGACAAATATATTTTAGAGTCTGATTTTAATACTTTTAAAACAGTAATAGATTCAGGGGGAATTATTAAAGCTGTTATTTGTCCAAATGCTGATACTTATTCTAGAAAAGTTATTGATGAATTGACTGATGAATTAAAAACATATTATGATGTAAAAGGTTTAGCGTGGTTTAAGGTTAATCAGAAAGAATTTGATGGAGGCATAGGTAAATTTTTTAGCCATAAAATTCAGACACAAATTATTAAAGATAATAGTATAAAAAATAATTCTATTGTATTTTTGGTTGGAGATAATAAGAAAAAGACGCTTCAATCTATGGGAGCTTTAAGATTAAAATTAGGAGTTAAGGAAGACTTAATTGATTCAAATATGTGGGCACCGTTATGGGTTGTAGATTTTCCTTTATTTGAAAAAGATGAAAATAGATATTTTTCATTACATCATCCATTTACTTCTCCGAATCCTGATGATTTACATTTATTAAATTCTAATCCTGAAAAAGTTAGATCATTAGCTTATGATATAGTAATGAATGGCTATGAATTAGGTGGTGGTTCAATCAGAATACATAGCAGTGAAGTTCAGAAGAATATTTTTGATATACTTGGAATCTCAGATGATGAGGCAAATGAAAAATTTGGTTTTTTGATGGATGCTTTTAAATATGGAGCACCACCACATGGAGGAATGGCTTTTGGATTTGATAGAATTGTAATGCTATTAGCTGGCTCTAATCAAATTAGAGATGTAATAGCTTTTCCTAAAACTACATCTGCAACTTCATTAATGGATAATTCTCCTTCCAATGTTGATAAATCTCAATTAAATGAATTAGGATTAGATATAAAATCTAGTTAGTTGACGTTTGAATTAATTAGAATTTTACGTAAATTTCAGTGCTTTATAGAAATATGAATTTGCCCTTTTTAGATTTTTTTCTATAAAGGGCTTTTTTAATTATTAAATATTTATGAAAAAAAATTTTGACATACATTTAGTAGACCCTTTATCATTTATGGGACCAAATGATAAAAATATCAAATTATTAGAAAATAGTTTTTCTGCAGGTATTGTTGTCAGAGGAAACAAAGTAAAATTAGATGGTGATAAGCATGAGTTAGAGATAATTTCTAAAATACTTAATAATATGTTAAATACAATAGAAATAAAAGGCCAGTTAGAAGAAAATGATGTTCTAAACTTTATTCAAAATACTACAATTGAATCTGGATTAATATCTGAAGATTCTATTGATAAAAAGATTATTCTACATACCTATAAAGGTGTAGTCTATGCCAAAACAGATGGACAAAAAAAATATTTAGATGCTGTTAATAATTACGATATCACATTTGCTGTTGGGCCTGCAGGAACAGGTAAAACATATCAAGCAGTGGCTTGTGCAGTGGCAGCGCTAAAAAATAAAATAGTTAATAAAATTGTTATTACTAGGCCAGCCGTTGAAGCAGGTGAAAGTTTAGGATTTTTACCTGGAGATTTAAAAGAAAAAATAGATCCATATTTAACTCCATTATATGATGCTTTGAATGATATGATTGAAAAAGAAAAATTAAAAGTTTTTCTTGATAATCGTATAATTGAAATAGCTCCATTAGCATATATGAGAGGTAGAACTTTGCATAATGCATTTATTATTTTAGATGAAGCACAAAATGCAACAACTATGCAGATGAAAATGTTTTTAACTAGATTAGGAGTTACATCAAAAGCAATTATAACAGGAGATTTAACTCAAATTGATTTGCCAAAGAAAAATTTATCAGGATTAATTCAAGCTATCAATATATTAAAAAATATTGATGGAATTGGTTATATGAAATTTGATTCATCTGATGTCGTAAGGCATAGTTTAGTTAAAAATATTATTAAAGCTTATGCTGAAAATGAGGAGGAAAATGAATAATACATTTATTTGTGCATATAAAAGAACCCCAATAGGAGCATTTCAAGGTTCATTAAGTAATATTAAGGCTACAAAGCTTGGCTCAATTGTTATTAAATCAGTTTTACAACATGCTATGATTGATGGAAATAAAATAGATGAAGTAATCATGGGTAATGTTTTATCAGCAAATCTTGGTCAGGCTCCAGCAAGGCAAGCTGCTTTAGGGGCTGATTTAGATAAAAATGTAGAGTGTATGACAATAAATAAAGTGTGTGGATCCGGATTGAAATCTGTGATGCTAGCAGATCAATCAATAAGATTAGGTAATGCTAAAATTTCAATTGCAGGTGGAATGGAGAATATGAGTTTAGCGCCACATTATCTTGAAAAATCAAGAACTGGAATAGGTTTTGGTCATCAACAAAGTATTGATTCTATATTAAAAGATGGTTTATGGGATCCATATAGTGATTTTGCGATGGGAAATTGTGGTGAAGTTTTATGTAAAGAAGAAAAATATTCTAGAGAAGATCAAGATAATTATGCAATAGAATCGTATAAAAGATCTAATAGAGCAATTAAAAATGGAGAATTTAAGAATGAAATAGAGTCAGTAATTATCAAGAATAAAAAAGAAGATATTATTTTTGATACTGATGAAGAACCTTTAAAATTCAGGGAAGATAAAATATCACAATTAAGACCGGCTTTTAGCAAAGATGGAACTATTACAGCAGCAAATGCAAGCAGTTTAAGTGATGGAGCTGCAGCTGTTTTATTAGCTTCAGAAGAAGAAGTAAATAATCATGCATTAAAACCTTTAGCAAAAATAGTTGCTCATTGCTCTTTTGCTATGGAACCTTTATACTTTACAAAAGCACCAATTCATGCCATTAAAAAAGTATTAGCTCTATCTAATTTAAAATTAGATGATATTGATTTATTTGAAATAAATGAAGCATTTTCATGCGTTCCAATGGTTGCAATAGATCAATTAAAAATACCATCAAATAAGGTCAATGTCAATGGAGGGGCTGTTTCTATGGGACATCCTATAGGAGCCTCAGGGACAAGAATATTGGTAACTTTATTAAATGCATTAAAAAATAGAAAATTAAAATATGGGTTAGCATCAATTTGCATTGGTGGAGGTGAGGCTTCTGCAATGATTATTGAAAATTATGATTTATAAGGATTGGTTATG
>JAAZYZ010000057.1 GCA_014239355.1 Fidelibacterota bacterium | reverse complement strand
TCAACAAGAAGAAAGCGATTATCTTTTTCGATAACAGCTGCAACAGTTGTATTTGGTTTCCATTGCATTTTAAATACCTTGATTGTCAGAGAAGGTATACGGATAATAAGCAACTAGCGGTATATTTTTATTAGGAAACATGATGTCAAACTACGATATATTTTTTCATAAAATTAGTCTAATAATAAGCTTAGCATTTCTATGGATAATGTTGTCTGGGCATTATACGCCATTACTCTTATCGCTTGGATTATTATCAGTACTGATTGTCGCTATCATAAGCTCACGCATGAATCTTATAATTTTTGATCAACCAATATTGCAGCTTTATTTTATAAAGTTTATTCCCTATGGTTTTTGGTTAATTTTTCAAATTATAAAATCGAATATTGATGTTTGTAAGCTAATACTTAACCCCAAACTACCTATAAGCCCTAGATTGGTTACAGTAAGGTCATCACAGCTTAGTAATTTTGCAAAGGTAATTTATGCAAACTCAATTACTTTAACACCAGGAACGATCTCTATTGATTTAGATGGATCTGACATTGAAGTACATAGCCTATCAAAAATAGGAGTTGAAGGACTAAAAGCTGGTGATATGGATAGAAAAATTACTAGTGCTGAAGCAAATCCTTATGTTTGAAATTCCAACCTTCATTATATTATTTGCAATGCTACTTGCTTTAGTTTTAGCAATTATTAGCAAGACAGTCTATGACAAAATACTAGCTGTTAATATATTTGGGACAGTTACTGTTTTATTTATAGTTTTATTTGGGTTTTTAACTAAGCGCCCTGATTTTCTCGATATTGCTTTAGTCTATGCGTTGATTAATTTTATTTCAACAATAGCAATTTTAAAGTTTTTTGAATATGGAGACATCAGCAGAAGTTCTACTAAAAATGAACAAGGAGATATTTGATGGGTATTATCAACCTTGTTAGTAGCTTATTCATTACGATAGGCGCCCTTTCGATTATAGTAGGATTACTCGGGGTATATCGTATGCCAGATTTTTATACAAGATTACATGCTGCCAGTATAATTGATACGCTAGGCGCGATGTTAATCTTATTTGGGTTAATGTTGTATTATGGTTTTAACATAGTCAGCCTAAAATTATTATTGATACTAATATTTATTCTGATTACAACACCTACAGCTGCTCATGCGTTAGCAAAATCTGCATTGCATGGAAATTTAAAACCAATTTTAAAAGACGATTAAGTATGATCGTTTTATATATAAATGTAATTATATTATGCTTGTTAGTAATTACCGCAATTGCAATTAATCAACAAGATAATCTTTTTGCAACCACAATGTTAACAGGAATATTTAGTTTGTTATCCGCTTCTCTTTTTGTTTGTCTTGATGCTGTAGATGTGGCCTTTACAGAAGCAGCAGTTGGCGCGGGTATTGCGTTAATTTTATTTTTAGGCGCTTTATCGTTAATAAAATATAAAGAAAAAAATAAAAATGAAATTTCTTTTTTAGGACTTTTGATTGTTATACTGACGGGAAGCTTATTAATTTATGGTCTTCAAGATATTCCAGCCTTTGGTTCGCCAGAGAATCCAGTACAAACCTATTTAGCTGATAGATATATAGTTGGTTCTGAAAAAGAAATTGGAATACCTAATTTAGTCACATCTATTCTGGCGAGCTATCGAGGTTACGATACATTGGGAGAAGTTACAGTTATTTTTACTGCATGCATTGGTGTTTTAATGCTTCTAGGAAGAAGTAGGGGTGATTATAAAGGTATAGTTAGCAGGGAGAAATCTTAGTGGAACATCATTTAGTACTGAATGTTGTTGCTAGGATACTTATTCCTTTGATTATGTTGTTTGCGCTCTATGTTCAATTTCACGGTGATTATGGCCCAGGAGGAGGGTTTCAGGCAGGCGTTATTTTTGCAGCAAGTTTTATTTTATACGGAATTATTTATGGGATTGAAAGACTTCGTAAGGTTGTTCATCCTAGTTTTATTAGAAGCCTCGCAGCTCTTGGTGTTTTAGTTTATGTTAGTGTTGGGATTGTTAGTATTTTAAATGGTGGTGAATTTCTTAATTATAATTTACTTTCTGAAGACCCTAGGACTGGGCAGCATATTGGTATTATTTTTATCGAACTAGGTGTTGGGATGACAGTTGCATCAACAATGATTTTATTGTTTTATGCATTTGCTAGGCCATAACTTAAATTATTTATTCGTATTTACTTTCTCAATATCTGGGTTTTCCCAGCTACCTTTGATGCTGTATTGCTGAGTTAAGATCTTATCGATATTTTCTGGAATAGACTCAAATAGCTCTCCCGCTAAAAATAATACCGCACCAACACCAGCACCAATAGGACCAAATAACGCACTTGCTAAGGGTAGGCTATCAGATACTTTAGGAATTACAGTTGCAATTTGATCATAGTCTTCTGTCACCAACCCAGTACGCCCGCTGATCATAATATCTCCAGATGGGCCTATCATTTGTAAATTATTGGTATAAGCCTGACCTCTTTCTAGATTAAAATTTCCTTTGATTGTATCGAAGGCAAATCCTTCGTTAAAAAGGTCAGCGAAATCAAGAGACAGTCTTCTTGGTAACGCCTGAATACTGAGCAATCCGAACAATCTGCCAGCTTTTGGTTCAATATCAAGAAATTGACCTTTTTCTATATTCATATTTATTTGACCATTTAGATTCTCCATCGCAAAATTCAATGGCGAATCATCCCAGTTTATATTGAGTTCAAGTAATGTCTTAGCATCTTTTATATTAGTAGCAGCATAATTAAATGTATCAAACATTTTCTTTATTGAATCAGACTCTAATTTGATATAAAACTCAGATTTATCAATTTCATCAATACTTGACCAAAATCCATTGGCATTAATATTAACCCCAGGCTTTTTAAAACTTAATTTATCAATATTAATTATATTATCTAAGTTGGACGTTTTTAAGTTTAAATGCCCTAATTCATTATTTTTATATATAAAGTTATTTATACTAATCTCAAGCTCAGGCATATTATGGATTTTATAGGCAGTTAAATTTTCAGTATTTTGATTTTCGCTTAAAGAAAGAGTTTCAAAATTTAGATATAGATAGTCATTTTTATCAATAGATTTTTTCTTATACCTTGCTTCTCCTTTTATTTTTTCACTATCAAATACAATATTCCAATCTTTATTACTATTAGAACTAGAAAAATTGATATTAACATTATTAAAATTTTTATTAATTATTTCTAGATTCTTTACATTAATTTTTCCTAAGAAAGTTTTATCTTGATTTGTTTTATTATTAGTTTTTGATGTATTTATCAAATTAGCCCAGTCAGTAAAACTTAGACTGTTCATGCTACCTTGAATGGATATGCTATTATCAGTTTTATTTTCAGGATGTTTTTTTTCTAAACCGATATTTATATTTTTAACAAAGAAATCTTTTGTATTATCAATAAATATATCAGTAAATATTTCATTATTATAATATACATTAACTTTATCTATTAATGAGTTACTAATGTTAGTTTCAATTATTAAGGGACGTAATTCATTTTTCTCTTTTCCTAAGGGATGAGGTAAGTTAATCTCAATACCATATAAATCTGATTTAAATTTAATTTTTTTACCATCTAATTGAGAATTGTTCTCCGATTCACTAAGGGAAAAAGTCCATTCGCTTTCGCCGGAAAGATAGGTTCTTATATTTTTGATATTATTATAAAGATTAGGAAATAAACTTGTTATTTGATCAATTATAAATTTTTTATTAGCAACACCAGAGATCTCAAATGGTAAAAAATCTAAATTTTTATAATTAATAGTTGGTATTGTTAGTTTTATAGGATTCCCGATATAAATTGCATCAATATCATTTGCCCATATTTCATTTACACTAAAATTTATATCACCATTTACATTTTCAAGCGCAACACCTGGCAAACCTGACTCGATTGATGAATTATTTAATGAAACCTTACCATTAAATTTTGTTTTCTCAAGGCCAAGCGGAATATCTAAATTAAGATTAATATCAATATTACCTATTATATTATTTGTATATTTGATAAGAGCTGGATTTTCATTTAATGGGCTTTGAGCGATGAAATTTTTTAGATCATTCATATGACTATATATTTGAGTATTAACAATAACATTATGACTGTTTCCACTGATGTGTTTAATTTTCGCAGTTGTATTGCTAATTTCTGCATTAAATATATACCCAGAACTGATATTGGCTAATAGATCATCATTTTCAATAATTATTTCAGCAGTGAGATTATCAATTGGGGGCCAATTTTTGTCGTAATCGAGATTTACATCACTCACATTAAAAATTGCTTTAAAATTACTTTTTGAATTATTAAGTAGAAAATCTTTAGCATAACCTTGATAAGCCATATCAGCAGATAAAATTTTTCCTCCAAGCAAAGAATTATTAAGCCATTTATACAATTCTGGATTAGTTTTATCGGGTATAAGTGTTGAAAAATATTCAATATTTGATTCATCTAAAGTTAAATTTAAATCAATATAAGGAGGATCCTCGTTAATCAGAATATTTCCATTTGAAGTGAGCGATATACCATCAAAAATTATTTCAAGATTATTAATTAATAATTTATCATAATTTAATTCAAGCTCTCCAGTTAACTTAGAGAAAATTTTCTCATCAGTGTAGAGCTTGTCAAATTTGACTTTTGTAAAGTCACTATCAATGTTTACATTGATGGAGTTATTATTTGCGGCCAATGCTCCTTTTAAAGCACTAATAGAACTAGATTGATCGTAAGAAATAATACTTAATTTATCAAAATTTGCATTAAGCTTTTTTATTTTTATAGATTCTTCATTGATATGATCAATTTCAATATTTAGATTATTTATATCACCTGAAATAGATTCTAAATCTAACTTCTGAAATAGATTATTGGGTAGAATCTG
>JAAZYZ010000056.1 GCA_014239355.1 Fidelibacterota bacterium | reverse complement strand
TAATATATATTTGATTATAAATTAATCGCTCTAAATGGCCCGTTCGTCTAGTGGTTAGGACCCAGGGTTTTCATCTCTGTAACAGGAGTTCGATTCTCCTACGGGCTACAAGTGCTCAGATTAATTTCTGAGCACTTTTTTATAAAGGTTATATTAATGGATAAAATTAAAAAATTACATAATACAGAATTAAAATATTTAAAGAATGCAATTAAAGATGCTAAAAGCCCTTACCATACCTTTGCTTTATCATCATTAAATAATAATTTTCCTGAATCTAGAATAGTTGTGCTTCGAAATATATTAGATCATCCATTAAAAATATATTTTAATGCAGATTATAGAAGTCCTAAAGTGAAAGAATTAAAAAAATCTAATATTTGTACAGCTCTTTTTTATGATTCGAAGCGCAGAGTTCAAATTAGATTTAGATGTCAGGCAATTATTCATTATCAAAATGAAAGCTCTCAAAAAATATGGGAGGAGACCCTCCTTCAAAGTAGAAAATGTTATATGGGACCTTTTGCTCCAAGTGAAAAATTAGATAAGTGGCATCCTAATATTCCTTATGAATATTTAAAATCAGACCCAGAAAGAGCACATAGTGAAGATGGCTATATTAATTTTTCCCATATTGAATTAAAAGTGCTAGAATCTGATATGCTTTATTTACATCATGATGGTCATATTCGATTTAAAGTTAACAATCAAAATAATATATTTTATGTTAGTCCATAGTGTCGGATTGATTTAACTTATTTTTGACGATTTCAACTGCTTCTTCAATTAAAATACGCTCTTGTTCCATCGTATCCCTATCTCTTATGGTTACACAATTATCTTCCTTAGTATCACCATCAATAGTAAGACAATAAGGGGTCCCCACTTCATCATGCCGTCTATATCTTTTACCGATAGCATGTTGCTCATCATAGCGTGCATTAATTCCAGCTTTCATAAATTGATTGACTAAATCATGCGAAATTTCTGGTAATCCATCTTTTTTTATTAAAGGCAATACCGCAACTTTAAATGGAGCAAGTTTTGGGTGTAATTTCATAACAACACGAGTTGTATCATTCCCTTTTGCATCTTTAACAGCCTCTTCATGATAAGCATCAATTAAATATACTAATAAACCTCTAGTTGCACCTGCTGCTGGCTCTATCACATAGGGAGTATATCTCCATCCCATTTTTCCAGTTTCAGGATCTTCTTTTTGCTGATCAAAATAACTTAATTTTGCACCTGAGTGTTTTGCATGTTTTTTAAGATCATAATCAGTACGACTTGCCACGCCTTCAAGTTCATCATAGCCCCATGGATATTTATATTCAATATCATAACAAGCATCTGCATAGTGTGCTAGTTCATCTTTTGCATGAGCTCTATAAATAAAATTATCTGGATAGTTTGAAAATGATTTCCACCATTCTAGTCTTTTGTCTCTCCAATAATCAAGCCATTTTTTTTGTGTACCAGGTTCAACAAAAAATTCCATTTCCATCTGTTCAAATTCACAAGATCTGAAAATATAATGTTCTGTTGTGATTTCATTTCTAAAACTTTTACCCATTTGTGCAATACCAAAAGGTATTTTCATAGACATTGTTTGTTGACAATTTAAAAACTGAATAAACATCGCTTGAGCAGTTTCAGGTCTTAAGTATACAGCAGAATCTTTTACAATTTTTTCAATACCCTGTTTCATTTCATCTTTATCTAAATGTTTATTGTCATTAACAAAATTTGCGATATCACCAAGTGCATCTACCGCACCAATTTGACTTCTAAACATTAGATTGAATTGTTTTTCTTTACTTAAAAAAGGACTATTAAAGGTGGGGCTAACATACCCTGGGAAATCAAAAGTTTTACTTTCTTTTTCTTGATCTGTTTCAAAAAAACCAATTTTATTTGTATCGATAACTTTTAGTCCTTCTAGATTTTTTCCATTTCTTTGAAGAACAATATTAAATCTTTTTTCAATAGCTAATTGATAATTTTTAGCTTGCCCCTTATCATTACATGTAATATGAATTTCATCTCCAATATTTGGAGTAGGCGCCTTATCAGCTCTAAATCTTTCTTTACTAATCAAACAATCAACCAAAGGATCTGAAAAGCCTGCTAGATGGCCAGAGGCTTCCCAAACTTTTGGATGCATAATAATAGAAGCGTCTAATCCGGTAACATCTTCTCTTTCATAAACCATTGCTCGCCACCATTCATTCATGATATTACGTTTCAGCTCCACACCTAATGGGCCATAATCATAAGCACTTTTTAAGCCCCCATAAATTTCACTACTTTGGAATATAAACCCCCTTTGCTTAGCTAGGGATATTATTTTCTCCATTATTTTATGTGCATCTCTCATTTCTTTTTTCTAAACTTTTTTTTGGGGGCTAATTTTTTTTCGTCTATTAGTTTTTTTGCTTCCTCTAAAGTCAATTCATCCGGTGTTAAGTCTTTAGGCATTTTAGCATTTATTTTTCCATCTGTAATGTACATTCCATATCGACCTTCTCGAATTTCTATTCCATCTGTTAAATCTTTAATGACTTTTGGGCCTCTACCTTGTTTACCTGATTTTAATAATTCTATGGCTTGTTCTTCATTAACTTCAAATATAGGTATCTCGTTAGGTATTGAACAAGTTACTTTCCCACATCTAATATATGGTCCAAATTTTCCAATATCTAATTTAATATCATCATTATTATCACCCCATTGGCCTATACTTTTAGGTAAGCTAATTAAATTGATTGCTAATTGTTCATCTACTTCTTCCATTGTAGTGTTTGGTGGTAATGATTTCATTTTTTTCTCACATTGCACATAAGGACCAAATCGCCCCTTTTTTAATAATATATCTTCTTTTGATATAGGATCTACAGCCATTACTTCTGGCTCTTTGTTTTTTATTTCAATTATTTCAGCAATTTTTTCACCATTTAAATCACTTGGAGGTAAATCAATTGGAATAGCAAAACGTTCTTCTCCTTTTTGCCCATATATACCATATCGACCAATTCTTATTTCTATTTCAGTGCCATTTACATTCATTGTAGAAATTAATCGGGCCTGATTTTTATCAAACTCTTGTTCTAGTTTTGTTTTTAATCCATCTAATTTTTTATTACCGAAATAAAAACTATTTAGATAATCAGTTTTGCTACTTTCTCCTCTTGAAATACTATCTAAATCATCTTCCATATTTGAAGTGTATTTTAAGTTTACTAAATCATCAAAATATTTTTCTAAAAATTGAACAATAGCAAATGCAGTGAATGTTGGAATCATTGCACCTTTTACTTTATTCACATATTCTTTATCTTGAATTTTTTTTAATATACTAGCATAGGTAGAAGGTCTGCCAATACCTAATTTTTCTAATTCTTTTACTAATGATGCTTCAGTAAATCTATTAATTGGTTTGGTAAAGTGTTGTTTTTTTTCAAATTCTAAGCTACTGAGAGTCTGTTGTTTTTTCAGTTCAGGCAACACATTTTCATCATCGTCTCTAGCTTTTTTATTATCTGTAGCCTCAACATATACTTTTAAAAATCCTGGGAATAATATTATTTTACCTTTAGCTTCAAAAATATGTTTTCCATTAGAAATCCAAACAGTTGTTCTTTCAATTTTAGCGGGCTTCATTTGTGATGCTAGTGTACGCTTCCAAATTAATGTATATAATTTTAATTGGTTAGTATCTAATTTAGATTTTAATTCATCTGGGTGTTTAAAAGTTGATCCAGCAGGCCTAATAGCTTCATGAGCCTCTTGTGCATTTTTAACTTTACCTGTATATTGAATTCCTTTTTCAGGCAAATAATCATTACCATATAATTTTTTAATTTCTTTTCTACTTGCTGAAATTGCTTCATTTGAAAGATGGACAGAATCAGTACGCATATACGTGATATATCCATTTTCATATAAGGTTTGAGCAATTCTCATTACATTTTGAGCGCTCATTCTAAATTGCCTTATACCTTCTTGTTGTAATGTTGAAGTAATAAAAGGAGCATACGGTCTTTGCGTAACAGGTTTTTGTTCAAGTTTATCTACTACCCATGAATTATTTTCTATTTCTTTTATTAACTCATCAGATTTTTTCTCATTTAATACTATATCATCTGCATTAAATAGTGTCCCTGTTTTTTTATCAAATGCATTGCCCGTAGCTAATTTTTTATCTCCAATTTTTATTAATTTGGCATTAATTTCTGATTTATTACTTTCAAAAACACCCGAAATACTCCAATACTCATTTTGTTTAAATTTTGTTCTTTCTTTTTCACGGTCTACTAAAATTTTGATTGAAGGGCTCTGAACTCTACCAGCTGATACTCCACTTTTCATATTAAACCACATTTTTTCAGATACCATAAATCCAAAAAGTCGATCTAAAAACCTCCTCGTTTCTTGAGCATCTACAAGATTGATATCAATGTCTCGCGTATGATTAAATGATTCCAGAATAGCTGTTTTTGTAATTTCATTAAATACTAATCTTTTGATAGGAACCTTTGGTTTTAATTCATCTACAATATGCCACGCAATCGCCTCCCCTTCACGATCAGGATCTGTTGCAATAAATAAAGCATCTGATTTCTTTAATGCTTTTTTTAATGCTTGGACAGTTTTGGTGCTATCTTGCGATACATGATATTCTGCTGAAAAATTATCATCAACTTCTATCCCTAATTTACTTTTAGGTAAATCTCGAAAATGACCTACAGATGCTTCAATATTATAATTTGCATCTAAAAACTTTTTTAAGGTTTTGATTTTCGATGGGGACTCAACAATAATAAGTGGGCTTTTCATAATGGGCTTAATTTAAATATCTTCATTGGGTTAATTGCAACTTAAATTTTTATTTTATTATATTCAGAATATAGATTACTATATAATTTTCTCTTTTCTTCTGAAGGTTCTAATGGGTATAACTTTTCTATTTTTTCAATATCATCAACCATCAGTTTTCCATTTAAATGATCTAGCTCATGTTGAAATAATTTTGATAGAAATCCAGATAGTGTCATTTTATTAACTTTTCCATTAATATCATAATACCTCACTTTAATCTTATCATATCTTTCTCTTTCTACCATTAAACCAGGGAAACTTAGGCACCCCTCTTCATCTAGGTTTATTGATTTATTATCAATTTTATCAATTTTTGGATTAATATAGATTTCATAATTATCTGAATATGGATTTCCTAGAGCAGATGATAATTCAGCCTCTTTTTTTTCAATTTCATCTTCAATTTCATCTTCAATTTCTTTCATCCCAATAAAAATTTGATAATCATAACCAATTTGGTTGGCTGCGATACCTGCACAAGTAATAGTTTTATATGTATCAATTAAATCTTGAATAATATTTTTTATAAAGTCAGAAGCAGGGAAAGTGACATTTTTAGTTTTTAATTTTAAAAACTTTACATTGTCATTTATAATTTTCCCTTCTTCCCAGATTCTTACTATATTTTTAATTGCCATATTATTACTTCCAATAATTGTTGATACATGTTCCAAAACTTAATACTTTGTTTTAATCAATATCAATGTTTTGTAAATTTGTTAAGTTTTTTTAAACAACAAACGAGATAATTTATATGATTAATTCCTATCATGGAATAATTAAAAAATTACATTCAAGTTTAAATAGAGAGGTGAAATATAGCCTTCCTATTGGTTCTGATTTAGTTGAATTAAACCCCTTAATAAATCAAAAAATTAAATTCTCTTTTTCCGGGGAAATTTTTTGTATTAAATGTAATAATCAAATTAAAAAGACTTTTGCTCAAGGTTATTGTTTCCCATGTTTTCGTGATGCACCTGAAACATCTGAATGCATTTTAAGACCTGAGTTGTGCCGTGCACATAAAGGAGAATCTAGAGATATGGATTGGTCTAAAAAATATTGCTTAACAGATCAACATGTTTATATGTCTTTTACAGGGAACTTAAAAATTGGTGTTACTAGAAATACTCAAATTCCTACTAGATGGATTGATCAAGGGGCAACTAAAGCTATTATTTTATGCACTACACCGAATCGATATTTAGCTGGGTTAATTGAAGTTTATTTAAAACAATTTTATTCTGATCGGACACATTGGATTAAAATGTTATCTGGTAAATTTGATAAACCAGATTTTGATCAATGCTATTTAGATGCAAAAAAACATTTAGATGAAAATTTTTCTAAATATATTATTGATAGTAAATGGATTGATATTAATTATCCCATTGAATCTATTCCTAACAAAATTAAAAGTTTATCATTTGATAAAGAGTCGATATATGAAGATGTTTTAACTGGGATAAAAGGACAATATTTACTTTTTAAAAATAATAGAGTCTTAAATATGAGAAAACATACTGGTTATTCTATTTCAGTCGATTATTAAAATTGGTTTTCACCATATATGATTTCACCATTAACTACCGTAGCAATAATATCAGTCTTTAAAATTTTTTCATGATTAATACTAGTAATATCATCTGACAATATTGTTAAATCTGCTTCATAACCTACATCTATAACCCCGCGATAATTTTCTGAAAATTCGGCAAATGCAGCTCCGGTTGTAAATATATTTAATGCCTGCATTCTAGATAATCGTTCTTGTGACTGCCAACCTCCTTCTGGGAGCCCAGTATGATCCATACGTGTTACTGCTGCGTAGTATTCATAAAGAGGATTACCTTCTTCAATCGGGCAGTCTGAACCTCCTGCAATTATGATATCATTTTCCAATAATGTTTTCCATCGACTAATTCGATGTAAACGGTGTTCTCCAATTCTATCTTTTAACCATTTCATATCACTAGTACAATGTGAAGGTTGCATAGATGCAATAATTGAATATTCTTTTAATCTATTAATATCACTTGTAGTTAACATTTGAGCGTGCTCAATACGCCAACGTTTATTATTTTTTGTTTTTAAATATTTTTGATATGTATCTAACACAAATTGGTTCCCTCTGTCACCAATTGCATGTGTGCACAGTTGAAAATTATAATTATAACATAATGATGCCAATTCATCAAATTCCTCTTTTGATATTAAAATCAAACCACAATTACAATGGTCATCAGAATAAGGCTCATGTAATGCTGCCCCTCTACTACCAAGTGCACCATCAATAAATGCTTTTACTGATCTAATTTTATAATTGGCTCCTGAATGATGCCCTTTATTAAAGAATGTTTTAATATATTCTTTAAAAGAAGCTCCAATCATGCCATAACATTTTATCGGCATTTTATTTTCTTGAACTAATTCCAGCATTGATTCTATAATTTCTGGAGATTGCCATGCATCATGCACATTTGTTATCCCTCGTTCAGCCGCATAGTGAGCACCTGCTAAAAGCCATTTTTTAATTAGATTTTTATCTGGTTTTGGCAAATAATCTCTTACATCATTCATAGCATTATCAATTAAAATGCAATCATTAATAATCAAACCTCCAGGCACATTAGTCCTTGTATCTAAATTAGTATATTGAATTGTGGCATCATTAATCCATGCACTATGCCCATCAATTCTGGTTAAGAATATTGGGTTATTAGGTGCTGCAGCATTCAATAGATCTTTATTAGGAAATTCAGGATTATCCCATAAATTTTGGTCCCACCCAAAACCCTCAATCCATTCTCCAGGATTCAGTGTTTTACTTTTATGTGCAATTATTTTTGCTATTTCATCGATTGATTTTATGCCTTTTAAATTAACCATATCTAATCTTTGTCCAAGATTTTTAATATGAAAGTGTGCATCAATAAATCCAGGAATTACTACAGCGCCATTTAAATTAATTGTTTTAAATGATGAGTTTGGTTGGCCAATAGAATATATTTTACCATTTTTTATAGTTATGTTTTCTACTATAGGAAAAGACCTATTAAGAGTTATAATTTTACCATTGACTAAATTGAAAGGTTCGCTATTCATAAATATATATTAATTTAATATCTATAATTTAGCTAACAAAAAAGAAGTTGTATGAAAATAATTGATTTAAGAAGTGACACAGTAACATTGCCATCAAATGAGATTAGGCAAGCAATTTTTGATGCTGAATTAGGTGATGATGTTTTTCAAGAAGATAAAAATGTTAATTTATTAGAAAAACAAGCTGCAACCCTTTCAGGTAAAGAATCTGCTTTATTAGTTCCAAGCGGTACAATGGGAAATTTAATTTCATTTTTAGTACATTGTTCTAGGGGAACGGAGGCAATCTTAGGTAATAAGTCTCACACGTTTATATATGAAGCTGGTGGAATTTCTGCTTTTGGTGGTATACATTCCCATCAATTAGAAAATAGTGATGATGGTTTGATTAATATAGATCATATTAAACAAGCAATTAGAGTAGATAATGTACATTTTCCTAAAACTTCGCTTATTAGTTTAGAAAATACACACAACATGTGTTTTGGTAGTCCTATTTCTAAAGATTATATTGATCAAGTTTCTAATGTTGCAAAAGAAAATAATTTAAAACTACATATTGATGGGGCTAGAATTTTTAATGCTACTACAGCTTTAAATATTACATTATCAAATTTGATTAAAAATGTTGATTCAGTGACATTTTGTTTATCAAAAGGCTTAGCCTGCCCGATTGGCTCTGTGATTTGTGGTTCAAAAGATTTTATAGACTCTGCACGTAGAATGCGTAAGGCGTTAGGTGGAGGAATGAGACAAGCTGGGATTATTGCAGCAGCAGGCTTGATAGCAATAAATAAATTAGAAACACAGATTTCTGAAGATCATGATAATGCACACCTATTAGCTGATGGTCTTGATCAAATAGATGGATTATATATTGATAAAAATAAAGTAAAGACTAACATAATTTATTTTGAATTACAATCTGACTTAATTTCATCAGAAGATTTATTACAAGAGATGAAAAATCGGGATATTTTATTTTTTGAAGTATCTCCAAATAGATATAGGTTAGTTACTCATTATGGTATTACTAATTCAGACATTATTTATGTTTTAGAAGCGTTTCAAAAAGTACTATCATAGTGATTTTTTTTTAAATAAATTCAAATGATTTTATTTTTTTAAAAGGATATACAAAATATGGCAAAAGGCGTTACTCCACAATCAAACGATGCATCGAAATGGTATACCGATGTTATTACAAAAGCACAATTAGCAGATTATGGCCCTGTTAAGGGCACAATGGTTATTCGGCCATATGGATATTCAATTTGGGAGTCCATTAAAGATGAATTTGATGCACGATTCAAAAAGACTAATCATACCAATGCTTACTTTCCTTTGTTTATACCTAAATCGTTTTTAGCAAAAGAAGCAGAACATGTTGAAGGTTTTGCTAAAGAGTGTGCTGTGGTTACTCATTCCAAATTAAAAGTTGATAATCAAAAATTAGTGGTTGATCCTGATTCCAAATTAGAAGAAGAAATTATTGTTAGGCCAACTTCTGAAACAGTTATTTGGTCTATGTATAAAAAATGGATTAATTCTTATAGAGATCTACCTATTTTAATCAATCAATGGGCCAATGTCGTAAGGTGGGAAATGAGGACAAGACTATTTTTAAGAACTAGTGAATTTTTATGGCAAGAGGGGCATACTGCTCATGCTACTAAAAAAGAAGCGATTGATGAGGCATTGAAAATTTTAGATATTTATAAAGATGTAGTAGAGAATATTATGGCTATTCCTGTATTAACAGGACACAAGAGTGAATCAGAAAAATTTGCGGGCGCAGTTGAAACATATTGTATTGAAGCAATGATGGGAGATAAAAAAGCTTTACAAGCAGGCACTTCTCATTATTTGGGGCAAAATTTTGCTAAAGCATTTGATGTTAAATTTCAAAATGAAAATAACAAAGAAGAATATGTTTATGCTACTAGTTGGGGTGTAAGTACACGTTTGATTGGGGCTTTGATTATGGTTCATGGTGATGATCAAGGACTAAGATTGCCACCTAAAGTTGCACCCATACAAATTGTAATAGTGCCCATCTATAAAACAGGTGAAGATAAAACTAAAATTACAAATTATATCCAGCCACTAATAGATGATTTTGATGAACGCAATATTCGTTATTTGTATGATGATAGAGAAAAAATGTCTCCTGGGTTTAAATTTAATGAGTGGGAAATGAAAGGTGTTCCCATACGAATTGAAGTTGGGATGAGGGATGTAAATGATGGATTAGTTGTATTCTCTAGACGTGATAATAATATGAAAGACAGCATTAAAATAAATGAAATTAAAAATTATTTTTCTGACCTATTGCTTGATATTCAATCTTCTTTATTTAATCAAGCTCAAAAATTTCAAACTGAAAACACACATCAAGCGACTAATTATCAAGACTTTCAGGCGCTTATTAAGGATGGAGGGTTTGTGAGGTGTGGTTGGGATGGTACTGATGATACTGAAAATGCAATTAAGAAAGATACAAAGGCTACAATTAGATGTATTCCTTTTTTACAAAAAATTGATGGATTAAAATGTATTTATTCAAATAATCCAGCTAAATATGAAGTCATTTTTGCCCGAGCCTATTAAGAGAGCTGATCTTGATAGTTTCATCACAAGGCATTATTCTAAAAATATTTCCTTATAGTAATACTAGTATTATTTGTAATGTTTTTACTAAGGATCGCGGAAAATTAACTTTTATTGCAAAGGGTATTAGGAAGCCTAAAAACCCCTTGTTATCTATATTACAACCTTTTAATCTTTTAGAATTCAATTATTATTATAAAAAAAATCGTACGATGCATTTAATTAAAGAAGCAGATATTGTATTTACCTTTAATGATTTACGAAATAATTTATCTACTATACTTATAGGCTCTACTATTTTGAATATAATTAATAGATTATTTGAAGAAGAGTATCCACAAGAAATCATTTTTAGACTGACATATAAAACATTAAATCAGCTTTCTTCTAATATGGAACATAGTAAAAAAATATTTCTATTTTTTCTATTTCATTTATCTAAACAATTAGGTTTTATGCCTAATATTAATAGATGCAATTCATGTAATGTCTTATTTGAAAATGATGTAATTTTTTCTTTAAGTTCTAATTCATTAATATGTTCAAATTGTAATATACATAATACTCTTGATACTGATTTGGTTATCAGTTATGATTCTTTAAGTTATTTAAGATTAGTTAACAAAACACACATTAATAGTATAATGGATATTAAAATATCATCATTACATTTAAAGGATTTATTTAACTTTTTAATTGCTTTTATGAATAGTAATATTAACTATATGCATAGAATTAAGGGTATTGGAAAAATTACAAAAATGTATCATGCTGAATAACGAACTCTCTACTAGATTTGATCCTAATAATTATGCATTTAATTCAGAAAGCAGATTAGGGATTTATTTAATTCATGGATTTTCAAGTACCACTTATGAAGTTAAAAAAATGGCAGATTATTTAGCAAAACAAGGGTATAGGGTTCGAGCAGATAATTTGCCTGGGCATGGGACTTCAGTTTCTGATTGTAATAGTACTAAGCATATTGAATGGTTATCTTCTGTAGAGACAGGAATAGCAGAAATGTATTCTGTATGCGATAAAGTTATTGTTATTGGTGTAAGCATGGGGGCTGTTTTATCATTGCATTTAGGAAGCCTATTTCCAGTAGATGGCATTATTGCTGCCTCTGCACTTTTTCAATTTAAAAATGAATTTAATGTTAGGGTTATGAATAGATTGTTTCATAAAATAAAAAATACTATGCCTAAACAGAGTACATTTAATCCAGATCAAGTAAAGGTAAAAAGAATAAAATTTTATGGATATAACTATTATCCATTATCTGCATTAAATGAGATGCGTAAAATGGTTGATAAGGTTAGAAAAAAAATACATAAAATTTCTAGCCCTATTTTATTAATACATTCTAAAGTTGATTTAACAGCTCCAATTGATAACTTGCAAATCATTCAGAATCATTTAAAAACTCAACATTTAGAGACTTTGGTATTAGACAAAACAGGACATAATGTGTTTGATACTGAGTTAGAGGATAAAGAATTAATTTTCAATAAGGTTGATAAGTTTATAAATACAATATTTCATGTCAAATAAAAATTTTGATGATAATTTTTCAATTTATAATCATCCACAACTCTATGATGATATTATGTGGTGGAAAGAGGATGATATTTCTTTTTGGAAATCAATCATTAAAAAATATAATGCGCGATCAGTATTAGAGCTTTGTTGTGGGACCGGCAGAATAGGTTTGCCATTAATTAATACTGGAATCGAGTATTATGGATTAGATATTTCTCAGCCATTTATTGATTTTTTTTCATCTAAATTATCTAATCATGACAAACAAAAATTAATAGTTTCTGATGCAACTAAATTTAATTTGAAAAAAAATTTTGATTTAATTTTTATTGGTTTTAATTCTTTAGCTCATTTACTTACTAATCAATATGCTACTTCTTGCTTTAATTCTATTAGAAATCATATGCATGATAACTCTATTTTTGGAATTGATATATTTATGCCCACTCATCAATTAACATCTAATCTTGATTCAAATAAAATAGATTTAATGGATTTTATTGATTCAAACACGCAAAAAAAAATCAATATCTTTGAATCAACTAAATATGAACCAAAAACAGAAGTCACTTCTATTTCTTGGGAGTTTCAAAATCAGAATAATCAAATAGAATTTATATATAATTTTAAAATGAAAATGTTTTTCCCTGACACATTAAATAGATTGCTTATTGATTCCAAATTTAATATTGATCATTTTTATGGTAATTATCAATTAGAAGCATTTAATGAAGAGAGTGAAAAACAAATTTATTTATGTAGCAAATAATTAATTTTTATTTTATCTTAATATTTGTAATATACAACTATGAGCATTACAGAACATTTGTCTGACGTTAGTTTAAATTATTTTGCTTTATTACGAAAATTATCTTCAAAATTCGATTTAACTTTATCTCAATCTTTATTATTACTCTACGTTCCATTTGATGGGGTTACAATTTCTGATTTATCAGATAAATTAGGAGTTGATATTAGCACTATGACTAGAAACATTCAAAGAATTGAAAAAATAGGTCTAATTGAGCGGAGTAAAAATTTGAATGATAAACGCTCTATTAAATTGCATTTATCAAACCGTGGCAAAAAAATCATTGCCTTATTAAATGATGATATTACTAATAATTTATCCCCAATTTTAAAAAAATATGATTTTGAAAAAATTGAAAAAATTAAATCATCTTTAGAATCTCTAGGTTGGGATTTATATTTATTTAGAAAAGATTTATAGTATTTATATGCATTTTACACAGGCTATATTATCTTGGTATTATAAGAATAAAGAAGATTTTCCATGGAGATTAACTAATGATCCATATAAAATATGGATATCTGAAATAATGCTACAGCAAACGCAGGTAAAGACAGTTATTCCATTTTATCAAAATTGGGTTAAGAAATTCCCCACTATATATGATGTAGCATCTGCACCTGATGAAGTATTATTTAAATATTGGGAAGGCTTAGGATATTATAATAGAGTAAATAATTTCCGTATTGCTTGTAATGAGATTATCAAATCCTATAATGGAGTAATCCCACAGACTAAATCAGAACTAATGGATTTGAAAGGTATTGGTGACTACACATCTTCTGCTATTGCATCGATTGCTTTTAAAAAAAATAATTATGTGGTTGATGGGAATGTAAAAAGAATTATGGCAAGAATTTTGTGTTTGAAAGATTTTTCAAAACCTTCAGTTAAGAAAATGGATAAATTTTTATCTGCCAACATTGATTCTACTAATCCTGGTGATTTTAATCAATCATTAATGGATTTAGGAAGAAGTATATGTAAACCTAGAAAACCTTTGTGTAAGTCCTGTCCCATTTCTTCGGCATGTAAATCTTACCTTAATAACAACACTCATAAGTATCCAATTCTGAAAAAGAAGAAAAACAAATTGCCACATTATGAAATAGGTGTTGGTATTATATGGCACAATAATAAAGTATTAATTACTAAAAGAAAAAAAAATGCATTATTAGGTGGCCTATGGGAATTTCCAGGGGGGAAGGTTATGAAAAATGAATCCATTCAAAATTGTATCAAGCGAGAAATTTCAGAAGAATTATCGATTAATGTAAAAGTCTCTAGCTTTATTACAGAAGTAAATCATAGATATTCTCACTTTAGTATTAATCTACATGCTTATCATTGTTTTTATAAAAATGGTGATATTGTTTGTAATGCTGCCGATGATTGGAAATGGATTTCTATTAGTCAGTTAAATCAATTTCCATTTCCAAAAGCTAATCATTATATTTTCCCCCATCTTTTGAATCAAGAGGTAGCATGATTTTGAGATTGCTTAGCATCTTTTTATATTTATTAGGAGGGATATATTTTATATTGTTTGGAATTTATGTTATTCTATTATCTGTAATTATTGGTCACAAATACTTATATCCTACATTACCATTTTTAACCAGAATTCAATTATTATTGTTAGGGGCATGGATTCGATTAAAAAATAAAATCCCTAATGATCGGGCTTATATTATTATGATGAACCATACATCATTTGCAGATGTATTTTTGTCAGTTCAGCCTTTAAAAGGGAAATATACTGCTATATTAGCTGCATTTAATTTCAAAATCCCAATTTGGGGAAGTATGCTGAGAGTGTTTAAAGCAATTCCAGTATATCGGAAAGATAAGACTAAAGCATTAAAAGCTATTAAAAATGCAGAAACAATTATTAATGATCTAGGCTATCATGTGGTGATTTTTCCAGAAGGAACTAGAACTATAGATGGTAAATTACAACCCTTTAAAAAAGGTGGATTTCATATGGCTCTAAATACGGGGACACCAATTTTGCCACTAGTAGCTAAGGGTGGATTTAAATTCAAGCCAAAGAATCGCTGGTATATTAAACCTTCTATTATTGATATTGAAGTTGGTAGGCCAATTAATATGGATAAATATTCTATTAATACATTAGATGAGTTAGTTAAAGATACTTATTTAGAGTTTGAAAAAATTTTAAATAAATAGATTGAATAAGGATATATGATTGGGATATAATCATTTTATTGTTTCAGGCCTTTTATCAGGCGTATTGTATTTGCTATATCATAAAGTAAATGATACAGCTATATTATCTAAAGTATTAAAATGGTTATTGATATTCAATTTTGTTAGTTTTAATGCTACGCTACTATTATCAGGTGCATTTGATTATAAAACACATTTACCGATTCATTTATGTTATTTAACTGAATTAGGTATTTTTTTATCTATAATTTTTAAAAGTAAAATTTTATATTCTTGGTTAGCCCTTAATGCTTTAGGTGGGGGGATAACTGGCTTTACAAATTCCAATTTATCAGAGAATGCATTATTGATTGAATATATCCATTTATATTTATCTCACTTCAGTCTTATACTATTTTTTATAATTATTTATTTAAATAAATTTACAATTTCTAGATACGAATTCATTCAAAGTACGATTTTTAATGCTTTGTTATTTTTTTCAGTTTGTTATTTTAATATATTGGTTGAATCTAATTATTGGTTTACTATGCATAGGCCACCTGGTTCAAATTTGGCACAGTTATTACCTGATTGGCCAGGTTATTTATTAGGTTTAATTAGTATTGGGCTCATATCTTATTATGTAACTTTCAAATTACTATTAAGAAATAAATAATAATTATTAATTAACAAAAAGAGGTGTTGAAATGAAAAATTATTTTATAATTATAACTTGTTCTATAATGGTAGCAATTATTACAACACTAATACTAAAATACCTAGGGCTAGAAAGTACGGCTGGAATTGCGGGTGGTGTTGCTGGTGGTATTTCAGGGGCTTTATCATCAATACTATTAAAAGATAAATAGTTATTAATAATATTTTTTGTATTTAATCATGCCATATAGGCTAAAACCTACAAGTAATTCAAATAAAATAAATATAAATAAATTTAAAGCAGCACCTTCTGTAAATCCGTAGCTATGTAATCCAACACTTAGCAAATTAACACCAAACCATGCCAATGCAACAGTAATATTTGCTAAGACTAATCCCAAAGCATATCCTTCAGCTTTTATCATTCCAGAAATTTTTAAATGAATCATCATTAAAAGCCACATTACAATTAATAATGCACCATTTTCTTTTGGGTCCCAACCCCAAAATCTTCCCCAAGATTGATCCCCCCATATTCCACCCAATATTGTTCCGAACATAGTAAAAAATAATGCAATAAATGTCATTGCTAACATATTATTGTATATTGTTTTTAGTTGTGATTTATTATTTGGATTAAATACAGCCTTTATAAGATATAAGTGCCCTATTAAACTACAAATTACTGTTACACCATAGCCAGTTGAAATGGTAGTAACATGAGTTGCTAACCAGAAGTTTGAATTTAATACTGCTACCAATACTCCTAAGGTATCACCATCTGCTGCATATCCAAATGAGATATAGTGTAATATGATTCCTCCAATTGAGCCAATAAATAAACTTAAATGATCTTTTTTAATAAATTCTAAAATAATACTAAATAGAACGATAATAAATCCTACAAAAATAATTGATTCATATAAAGTGGAAACGGGAGGTCTTTCTAATATGGTCATGCGAATAATAATACCAGACACATGATATAAAAATCCTATAATCATTAATATGATTGGAATCAATTTGATCTGTTTAGAGTATAACCTAAATATTGATAATGTCACCAAACTAATTAATGTCATACTATAGAATATTAAACTCCATAAAAATAAATTTGATTGGTTATAATTCACCTCTCTTATCAAAATATTAGACTTTATTTCTGTTTCACTTTCAATTATATATCTATATTCAGAAAATTTTGCATATTCTATATTTTTATTCTCATTATTATTAAACATATGCTCTAATATTAAGAGTATATTATTATTTGGTTCAGATAATCTTTCGCCTATTTTTAGGTTATCAATCAGATCCCATGGAGATTTCCACTCAATATCAGTGGGAAAAATTTTTAATATATTAGAACTTCGCATTGGACTAGAATGGTTCCGCATAAATAATTCATTTTCAAATACTGAAATAGTATCCATAATCAATTTTAATTCCATTAACACACTATTAGAGGTGTCCTCCAAGTCTAATGAATTAATTATTTTTTGTAGATTATGATGAATTTGTATTTGATTTCTTAGATAATATGAAAAACTTACTGATTCATTTGGAGACACATTAAATGCTTCTGCAAGTTCTAGTGTAGTAATGTCAATCATTGGGATTACACAAGATGAACTATTATATAGCTCTATAAATAGCCTTCGTTTAGTATGTAGGTCTACGATTTGTTTTTCAACTAGCGTTAAAAATTTCTTTTCAGTTTGCAGTAATCTATTAATTAACTCTTTATTATTATCTGTATTTAGCCCTTCATTAATTTGATTAAAACTATAGATTAATTTTTTATTTATATCTAAATCTAATGCGTTAACAACTTCAGGATTTTCTATTTTAAATATATTTTGGTTTATACTTGAAGGCTCTTGTTTTAAAACTGAAAACAACCAATCAATTGCAGAAATTTTATATTTTTTATCGCCATCATATATGGTTAAACTACTTTTTCCGTATATCTTTAGAAGTTGATTTCTTGCAAAAGAATCTAAAGGTTTGATTCTTCCTTCTTCTTGAATTGGTATATGTAGAAATCCAAATCCTTCAGATTTAATAGGGGCTATTAATAATATTATTATGATTAAATATTTTTTTATCACTTTTTCATTAATCCTGGAATTCGAATAATCATTTGTAACAATACACCAATACACATAATAATACTTGATATATATGGGAAGAGTCGGCCATAATTTTGCACAACAGCTAAAACAGTTGCTTGTCTACCATCTTTAAGTTCAGCAAATGATGCCTGATATAAAGTATATCCTTTATATCTTAAGGGAGCATTCATTTCAATTAAAATTCTTCTTGAAGTTTCCTTTTCTATTAAAAATATTTCTGAACTAAAACTTTTGGCAATATTGGTACCAGGATGCATTGTTTTTTGAAAATCTGACAATTTAATTTCGAATGGTAGGTAGGTTCTTTCAGGTCTTAGTAATAGAGCATAATTCATCTTATTAATTGTAATTATTTCGGGCATTTTTTGTTCCAATTGATATATATAATACCCATTTGCCGCATCATCATTTGAAATAATTTGATACATAATTCCTGAAATATTTTTATTCATTTCTTTTTCTGGAAACTTTTCTTTTAATTCAAATTTAATTGCATCTCCTCGTAAAGGCGTAATAGCATTATTTTTTCTAGATTCAATTTTTGAGTTGATAAAATAATTTTCTATTTTTATTTGAAAGGGTAAGTTTGGATATTCAAGGATTTGATTATTAGATAATAATTTTTCATTAAAATTGATAACCTCAATACTATCTTGGTATTCGTCTAAATTTAAAATAGTAAATTCTTTATAATAAAAACTATGCATATAATTAGATTTTTCATTTTCTATTATAACCATATTACCTTCTTTACTAAAGATGTTAGTAATACCTGATCCAATTAATAATATTAAAGCACCTATATGAACAGTAAGTACTCCTAACTTATTTTTATTCCATATATTTGGTTTCAAAAAAAATGAAAATAGATTTATAGATAAAACAGTCATTGTTAATAAACCCCCAGGAAGAGGTAATGAATAAAACCATATGATAGTACTACTAAAATATTTATTTTGTGCTGCAAAGAGGCCAATATCTTTTTGTTCCACTGTCCCTACAAATACTAAAGTCATGAGCCATATAATTGTAAATACAAAAATTTTAGGATTTGAAATAATGCTAATAATTTGATGGAATTTATATTTCATGCTTACTGTTGCCAATGGATTGATTTACAAAAAAGTTCAAATTCATATTTCAATTCTTGCAAGTTATTATCAGAACCACTCATTTTGATAAAAATTGTTTCTACCACTGAGTCTGTATCGTCTAGATAAGGGATTATTGCCGCTATAATTGCTTGTGTATTTAATTCATTTTTTAGTTCAAAAATAAAATATTCACCTAACATACTAGATTCTTTTTGTGCGCCTTTTATAATTGAATCTATATTTTGTGGTTCTAAATTAACTTGTCTTCTCCAACGATTTACATTTTGGGCTATTCCACCTGCATTCCCTGGAAAAGTAGTAATAGACAAATCTATCATCACACCATTAGAAGTAGGTATATCATAACTGACTAATCTAAAATCTGTTGGTATTTTTTCAATCCAATTATTAGGGGCAGCCCAATTTAAGTGCGTATTTTTTTGTTTTGCTTTATTTTGATTAGCAGTAGAATTATTTTTTTTAATTTTATATACCGTAACATTGGATTCTGATTTGCATCCAAATTGTAATAGCATTAATATGATATATAAAACAATACTATGATATGATTTCACTTAAATATATTTTATTCAAAATATTCCCAACGTATGTCACGTAGAAAATATTTTATCTCTTTGTCACTTGTTGTTTCAATTATAACATAGAACTCTGCAAAATCTCCAGGATTGATTGAGGCATCTGAAATAATGCCTGAATTAAATATTTGTTTAGAACCGGAAACAAATGCAGAATCAGTAGTTATTAAATCTGAGTTTTCATCATGTAGCGTATACACTACCCTTACAAAATCTGCCCTTTTTAAGCCATTATTTTTAATAGAGCCTTTATATGCTCGTTGGTTTTGGTAGATTTCTTCAATAGCATCCCCTACAAATTCTAAGTTTGCTAATGGGGGTAAAACATCTGCTGTATTTAATACTTCATCTTTATTAATCTGTAATTGTCCTATTTGTGTTTCTACAATTAATTGATCAGCATTTTCATATATAATCACTCCTTGTATTGTGGTTCCATTTGAAAGCTGTATTTCATGTTTAATACCAGGGTTTTTTAATAATTTAAGAACTTCAGTATTAAAATTAGGAGTGGATATTTGTGACTGATATTGAATAACTTGTTCTTTTAATAATGCAATTTCAGATTCAATTTCTTCTAATTTTGGGTCAACCGTATAAAATGGTTTAGTTTCATCATTAAATAGCAAACTATTTTTTTGTTCATTTTTCTTAATATTTTTGGTTGATTCCTTTGTACTGCTTTTTTTATTCTTAGAACCAGAGCATGCTATTATGTTCATAGCTAATAAACAAAATATAAATATTTTTAAATTAATTTTCATTCTTCTAATTCTTTTTGGTTATTCATTGCTTTAAATGAAGCTTCTCTTAATTGAGATTCATATTCTGGCATTACATCCATTGATAAAATTAAATCTACTATATGATTATAAAAAATATAGTTTTTTGATTCATTTAATAATATAATTATTTTATCTATTACTGAAGGATCACCAAAATTAGCTAACGATTTAATTGCTTTAATTCGAATATGATATGGTAGATGTTCAGTTAAAGCTACTTCTATTATAACAGGCTTTAATTGTACATTATTTTGTTCACTCATAATATCCATTAATCTAATGAGCATACTATAATATTGTTGTTTTCCTATTTGATAGGACTCCAGAAGAGCTAAAATCATTTGCTGATTATCTAAATCTCCCATTACTTCTAAAGCGAAATCATTCATACTCTGTCTTGTATGTGGATCACCTAGCAATTCTATAAAATAATCTACTAATTCTGTTGCTTCTTTTTTAGCTAGGATATCAACAGCTAATTTTCTAGTTATCAAATTATGTTCTTTATTTTCAGCAATTTCCATCAGAACTGGGATAGCTCTATCATCTCCCATATTACCTAATGCAATAGCTAATAATTGACTATTTTTCTGATGATTTATTCTGCTGATTTCATATAATTCTAATAGCGTTATAATATGATCCTCAGAACCATTTTCACCAATCGCATTAACAATAACTTCTCTCAAATCCATAATTTTAGATTCACTCTTTTTTAAAGCAGAGGTTAATGCACCAATTGATTCTGAATCACCATATTTTGCTAACAATGAAACAGATTTAATCATCATATCTAAATCAATCAACTCGGCATTTCGAATTGATTTTTGAATTGCTTCTATTACTAAAGGGTCTTTACTCTCAGCTAAAGCTTCTAATGATGCCATTCTTACATCATAATTTAAATTACTATTATTATAAGCATTAATTAATAATGTGATTGGAGCTCTTTTCCCATCAGCTAATAATTCTCGTTGGGTATTTACATCTTCCATAGTTTCTATTGCGGGATTATTAAAGGAAATACGCTCTATTTTGCCATTTCTCATGACACATGAACTAGTAAAAATGCAGACCAACGCTAATATATATATAATATTTTTCATATTTTTTTATTTATATAACCTATATAAAGGTAAGGAATATACAATAAATCATCTAAAAATAGCTATATGATTTATTATACAATTTAATCTTGCCATTTTTGTTGTTTCCATATTTTATCTTCATCTAGGGTAGTAACAGTGTATTTAGTAATCCAATCTCCTAGGTGTATAAACTGCTTCGTATTATTTTTATAAATACCTATTTCATGATAATGACCCATTAATAAGACATCAATATTCTCATTTTTCATCTTATTAAATGCAAACTCTGAAAGTTCATCTTTGTGTTTTTTGTGTAAACCAGGGTAATTTTTATCAAACTTCTTTTTTGTGTCAGATATTTTTCTTGCAATAGTAGTCATTATTGATATTGGGACTAACCTCACTAATAGAATAAATAATTTACTTCTAATGATTTTTTTCATTAATCGATACTTAGAATCATTTTTCAAGACCCCATCACCATGAGTAACTAAAATTTTTTGTCCATCAAGTTTAAATTCAAAATCTTCTTTATATACAATACAGCCACATTTTTTTTCTAATGCACCAAAATCCCAGTAGTCATGATTTCCCATGACATAGTGTATTGTAATGTTGTGACTATGTAATTTTTGGAGAGCCTCTAAAATATCATTATAATCTTGAGGAAGGCTACTTATTGACTGTAGCCAGAAATCAAAAAAATCACCTCCGATTATTAATGTTCCCCCAGTATTACTGATATGATCAAATAAATTAAATAATTTTTTTCTTCTTTCTTGTTCTAAGCTACTTTTTTCCAACAAAAAATGATTATCTGAAATAAAGTATATAGGTAAATCCATCTTTATAAATCCTCTTTATACTATAAATAAGTTATTTATTTAATTATATTGTTACTAATTTTGGAAACCTTTAGTAATTATTATATTATAATTAAGTATACTGTTAAATCATATACTATGAAATTTACAAAATATATCATTTTAATTTTTATAATTCCTATATATTCTCAATTTGGGAAAAATATTGTCCAATATAAAAGTTTTGATTGGAATTATATACAATCAAAATACTTTGATATATATTTTTATGATTCTAATAATAAAGTAAAAAATCAGCCAGATTCATTAATCAATAGTAATGCACAATTTGTTGCAAATGAATCTCTCCAGGCTTATGATGTTATATCTAATGCTATAGGTTGGAAATTAAAAAATAGAGTTCCCATTATTGTTTATAATTCTCATAATGATTTTCAACAAACTAATATAATTGATATGTATATGCCTGAAGGTGTAGGAGGGGTAACTGAACTTTATAAAAATAGAGTAGTCATTCCTTATGATGGAAATCATACGCAATTTAAAAATGTTCTTCACCACGAGTTAGTTCATGCTTTTATCAATGACTATATATATAAAGGTAGCATAAAAAATATGCAGAATGAAGATGTTGTATTAATCCCATTATGGATGAATGAAGGTTTAGCTGAATTTTTATCATCTTCATGGAATGCAGAATCTGATATGTGGATTAGAGATTTAGTCATTAATGGAGAAAAGCTCCCCCAATTAAATGAATTAAATGGATTTTTAGCATACAGAGGAGGACAATCAATATGGAAATTTATTGTTGAAAAATTAGATACAACATATAATAGCAATCAAACAAAAGCCCCCACTATTATTTCAGAAATATTTTCTGCTATTGCAACTTCATCAGATTTAAATACAGCATTAGAAAAATCATTAAATATTAATTTAGAAGATTTAGAGACTAAATGGCATAAGTATCTTAAAGAAGAATACTGGCCTGATATTAATAATAGATCATATATAGAGGATATTTCCACATCAATTATTAATTATAGTAAGGTTAATAGTACATATGATATTGCTCCGTCTCTTTCTCCAGATGGAACAAAAATAGCCTATTATTCAAATCAAGATGGTTTGATGAGTATTTGTATCATTCCTAGTGAATGTGAAGACTGCACTAAAAAGTCTATTAAAACAATTTTAAAAGGAGGGATGTCAATTGATTTTGAAGAATTGCATATTTTAAAGCCTGGTATTTCATGGTCACAAAATAATGAGTCAATTATTTTAGCATCAACCTCCAAAGGTGAGGATGTTTTATATATTATTGATATTAATACTAAGAAAAAACGTAAAATTACATTTAAGAATTCTAGTTTGAATGCAATTTCACAACCAATTTGGCATCCTACTAAAAAAGACATTATTGCTTTTGTTGGGAACAATAGTACACAAAGTGATATTTATCTATATGATTTACAATTAGAGGAGCTGACTCAACTTACAAATGACATTTTTACTGTTAAAGAAATTAGCTGGTCAAGCAATGGCCAAAATATATTATTTAGTTCTGATCGAGGTATAAAGGGCAATACTTCTTGGGCTAATCAATATGATTTATACACATTGAGCTTAGCCTCCAATTCAGTTTTTCAATTAACTAATAGTGAATATAATGAGCATTATCCCATTTCTATTTATGCCGATAGTTTAATAGCTTATATTTCTGATCAAAATGGTATTCGTAATATTCATATAATGGATTCTGAAAATAACACTCATCAAATGGTTACGAATATTTTTGCTGGTATTTCACAGATTACAGCTCAAAATAATAATATTTATTTTTCAAGTTTAAATAATAGAAAATTTGAAATATCCAAACTTGATACTTCTTATATTGATTTAAAATCATTGTCAGATACTAGTAGGGCTATTGATGCACAATGGAAATCAAATCAGCCAGTCTATGATTTTACATTATTAAATCATAGCCTTGATAGAAAAAGAAATAATTATAGAAATTATATTTTTGATAAAAATGTTATTAATACAAATACTCCTACTCAAGATAATAATATTTCTACAAGTTCTGTTAAGGACAGTTTAGGTCATTATATTGTTCAAAAATATAAAACTAAGTTTAGTTTAGATGTTGGTCAGTTATCTGTTGGAGTAGGCTTAAATACTAGTAATAATAATTATACTCAAAATGGACTTGGTGTATTTCAATTTAGTGATATCTTAGGAGACCATAAAATATATTTAGGCACAGAATTGAATGTGAATTTTAAGCGTTCAGATTATGCACTAGTTTATAGATATTTACCAAAACTAATAGATTGGACATTCTTGTTTTCACATGATGGGTTTACTATCAACAATGGTTGGCTTGATGATAGTTACTATTTAGTCTCTCAAACATTATATCAAAATATTGCAATTGGAGTAGATGCGACTAGACCTTTATCTAGATTTAATCGTTTTGAATTTAATATTAATCATTATTTAATGTTGGTTCATGATGAAATTATTAATCCAGATACATATGGAGGGATAGAAAGTAGCAATCAAATATACTCTGGAAATTTAACTACTTTAAGTGGTCGATATGTATGGGATAACACACGTTGGTTTTATACTTACCCTATCAATGGTTCGCGATTTTATTTAAAATATAAAACTGCACCTACCGCTGCTTATGATCTTAATTTAGTTAGTTTTGATGGTAGATTATATAAGCCATTATTTAATGGAGTAAGTGTATTATTGAGAAATGTTTTAGGCCATACCTGGGGAAGTAATAGAAAAGCTTTTTATCTTGGAGCAGAACCTTCCTTTCATTCTTCTCATCCAAATATTGCTGAGTTTTATGAATTTCAACTAAATGATGATAACGAAAATTTATTAACATTATTTAATTTTACTGAGAATATTACCCCTATTAGAGGCGTACCATTCATGTATAAATATGGTGATAATGTAGCTTTATTTAATTTAGAATTAAGAGCTCCCTTTTTATTATATTATTTTCCAGCTATAAAATGGGTTGGTCAAATCAATGGAATTATTTTTGCTGATATTGGCGTAACCTGGGATAATAGTCAATCTTTACCAGATATAACAAAAGAGTCTAATTGGGTAGAGAGAACTCCTGAAAATGGTCAGCATCATGGTTGGGTTATGTCCTATGGTTGGGGACCTAGATTTATATTATTAGGCATGCCTTTTAAATTAAATTATGCATGGCAGTATAATCCTATTACTAAGGAAAAATCTGCTAGAAGATATGAAATTACTATAGGAATTGATTTATAATATATAGACGCTGTAAATTCAGATATGTTAAGTGTACAAAAAGAATATTTTATGATTAAACTAATTTATATTTTGTTATTTTCACTGATTTTTTCATCAACTCAGTTTGAAATAGATAATAAAAAATCATCAATAAAATGGAAAGGGACAAAGTCTCATGGTTCATACCATGAGGGCCTTATATCAATTGATAGCAGCATATTAAATATAGATAGTAATGATATGCTATTAAATGGTGAAATCATCATTGATATGAATTCTATTATATGCACTGATATTGAAGATGAAAGTTCTAATTTGTATCTTATAGAGCATTTAAAGAACGATGATTTTTTTTCTGCAGCGAAATTTCCTAAATCTGTACTTACAATTAATAAAGTTATTCATATCAAAAACAACGATTATAATATTAATGCTGACTTAACAATTAAAACCCAAACTCATCCTATTGATTTTTCAGCTAATATTATCATTGAAAATGGTATTGGTTTGGCATCAGGGGCAATAGAAATTAATAGAGCTAAATATGGAATAAAATATAAATCTAAAACTTGGTATCCTGATATAGGGGATCGATTTATTAATGACACTTTTGAACTATATTTTACTTTATTATCCACAAAAAAATAAATGAAAACCTATAGTCTAGAGTTTGAACAGTTTATTGATTTAAAGATTGAGGATGTATTTAATTTCTTTTCTAAGCCAGAAAATTTAACATTAATCACACCTCCAAGGCTACGATTTGATATCTTGACGCCTACACCTTTGGAAATGAAAGAAGGGCAATTAATAGATTATTCACTAACCATTTTATACTTAATCAAGCTACATTGGTGCACCTTAATTACCGATTATCATCAACCTTATAAATTTATTGATCAACAAATTAAAGGTCCATATACGCTCTGGCATCATACACATACATTTGAAGAAAAAGATGGTGGAACTTTGATTAAGGATAGCCTAAAGTATGCGATTCCATTTGGCTGGCTTGGAAGAGCCATACATTTTATATATATCAAACATGATATTAATGGTATTTTTCAGTATAGGCATAAGATATTAAATGATATTTTTTCAGAAATAAAAAATCAATCAAGGAAGTAATTTATGAAAGTTGCAGTTTTTGGTAGTACAGGCTTTGTTGGAAAATATTTATTAAAGTCTTTAATTAATCATAAACATGATATTTATACACTAGTACGAAATGGAAGTGAATATAAATTAGATGGCCTAGATAATATTAACACAATAATTGGAGACGTTACTAATAATACAGCCTTAGATCAAACAATTATGAATTGTTCCTCAGTAATCTATAATATTGGTATTATTAGACAATTTTCTTCAAAAGGGATTAGTTTTGAAAAATTACATTATGAATATGCAAAACACGTAATAGATAGAGCGGTTCATTATCAAATCAAACACTTTATTTTAATGAGTGCTAATGGTGTAAAATTAAATGGGACAGATTATCAAAATACTAAATTTAAAGCTGAAGATTATTTAAAAAAATCTGGATTAAATTATACTATATTCCGACCTTCTTTAATTTTTGGTAAGCCTAAAAATGATCAAGAATTTTGTTCACAGTTAAGAGATACAATGTTAAAATTACCAATCCCTGCTCCTATGTTTTTCTCTGGATTTAATATTTTGGAAGCAGGAAAATTTAAAATGTCCCCAATACATGTTGAAAATGTGGCAGATTTTTTTGTTAAATCTATTCAGAATGAAAAGTATTATAATCAAACTTATTGTTTAGGTGGATTGCAATCATATGATTGGAAAAAAATTATTAGCACAGTTAGTTTAGCACTTAAAAAGAATAAATGGATGATTCCCGCTCCAGTGGCACCTATCAAAATATTAGCCTTTTTCTTAGACCGTTTTAAGCTCTTTCCAATCACTAGAGATCAATTGACAATGTTACTTGAAGGAAATACATGCGAATCTAATGAATTATTTTCAGATTTTGATATTTCGCCTATAGAATTTAATCCAAAAAATTTATCTTATTTACATACAAAATGATTAACTACATTAAAATATATGATATTATTGGTTTTAAAATTTGTTGGCTATTATGTGCATTTTGTTCAGTATGGGGGAATCCTTATTTAGGCCCAATTGCTACCATAGTATTTATTTTACTTCATTTATTTATAGTCAAGTTTAATAAAAGAGATATCAAAATTGTTGGCATTGCAATTATTTGTGGTTTAATCATTGACAGTTTATTCTCAATTTTTGGTTTTATTGAGTATAAAGGAGGAATCTTGATAGTATACAATTTAGCTCCTTTATGGATATTATCAATGTGGGCAGGTTTTTCATTAACAATGTTATATGCTTTAGATAGTATTAAAACCAGATATTTTATATCATTTTTATTTGGTTTTATTGGAGGGCCTTTATCATATAGTGCGGGGGTTAAAATTGGATCATTATCTATTACAACCAATTTTACTTATGTATTATTAGCAATTGCTTGGGGGCTAGTTGTACCATTATTATTTAAATATATTAATAGTTCAGAATAAGTTTATTTTTTTACCCATAAAGTATATTTTGCATTTTCTGAAAGATGAGCCGTCATTTTATTATCAAATGTTTCTTTAATCATATTATCATTAATAGGAGAAAAAGTATCTAAATCATTTGATTCTATATCAATATATGTAATATGTAGGTGACTAGCATATTTAAAAAATAATTTATAAATACTAGCCCCACCTATAACAAATATTTTAGGTATAGATTCTTTTCGTAGTGTATCTATACATTCATCAATATTGTGATAAATCTCTACGCCTTTGATTGTTTGCTTTGATAACACAATATTTCTTCGATTTGGTAATGGTTTAAATGGAAGAGAATCCCATGTTTTTCTTCCCATTATTATTGTTGAGTCAATTGTAATTTTTTTAAAGTTTTTTAAATCTTCTGGCATATGCCATGGTAATTGACCATTTTGACCGATTCCGCCATTATAATCCTGAGCCCAAATAAGATGAATTTCCATTATACAGCAACTGGGAACTTAATAACAGGGTGGTGCTTATAATTTTGTAATTCAAAGTCTTCAAATTTCAACTCCCAGAAAGGCTTTTTTTGAATTATTAATTTTGGAAGAATATAAGGTTTTCTTTCTAATTGTTCCTTCATTCCATCAATATGATTCACATAAATATGTGCATCATTTATATAGTGTGAAAACTCCCCTAACTCTAGATTTGCCTCCTGGGCAATCATCTGTGTTAATGTGGCGTAACAGGCTAAATTAAATGGAATACCTAATGCAATATCACCACTTCTTTGAGTTAAATGACAATTTAATTTATTATTTACAACACTAAAGATAAAAAACGCATGACAGCTAGGAAGTGCAATTTGATCCAGCACTGATGGATTCCACGCAGACACAATAATTCTTCTAGAATCAGGATTATCCTTTATTAATTTTAAAGCCTCATCAATTTGATTAATATATTTTTTACTAATCTTTCCTGTTTTTTGGTTTTCAGTAAATTTTTCCCAGTTAACCCATTGATAGCCATACATTTTACCAACTTCCCAATTTTTTTCTTCAGATGTCCATGCATCCCAAATTTTTGTGTGTTGTCTTAAATTTCTAATATGGGTTTCACCTGATAAATACCATAATAGTTCACGAACAACAGAATTGAAAAACACTTTTTTAGTTGTTAGTAGTGGGAAACCTATTGATAAATCTACTTTATAATGATAACCAAATGACATTAAGGTATCTGTTCCTGTACGATTTTTTTTAAGAACACCATTATCTAAAACATGTTGGACTAAATCTAGATAAGGTTTCATTATTTGTAGTCTCGTTTTTTTATACCTGTATATATTTGTCTTGGCCTATTAATTCTATTTTGTGGATTTAATATCATTTCTCTCCAATGAGCAATCCATCCTGGTAAGCGCCCTAAAGCAAACATCACAGTAAACATATTAGTTGGAAAGCCTAATGCACGATAAATAATCCCTGAATAAAAATCAACATTCGGATATAAACCACGTTTTATAAAGTAGTCATCATTTAAAGCGATAGTTTCTAATTCTTGTGCAATTCCTAAAAGAGGATCTTGTATATTTAATTTATTTAATACTTTTTCTGTCATTTCTTTTATCACTCTAGCTCTAGGGTCATAATTTTTATATACTCTATGGCCAAAGCCCATTAACCTAAAAGAGGAATTTTTATCTTTAGCTAAATCAATATATTTTTTATAGTCACCGCCATCTTTATGAATTGTTTTTAACATTTCTATTACAGCTTGATTTGCACCTCCATGTAGAGGGCCCCATAAGGCAGAAATGCCAGCTGAAATAGTAGCATAGATGTTAGCATGGCTACTCCCTACCATTCTTACAGTAGATGTAGAACAATTTTGTTCATGATCTGCATGTAATATTAATAATAAATTAAGAGCTTCAATAATAATTCCATCACTATGATGGTCTTCTTGAGAGTCTGCAAACATCATATGTAAAAAGTTTTCAACATAACCTAATTCAGGTTCAGGATATATAAAAGGCATTCCACGTGACTTTCTATAAGAATATGCTGCAATTGTTTTTACTTTTGCTAATAATCTTACAATATTAATATCAATAATTTCTTCTTTATTATCATCATCTTGATAGTATGATGACAAAGCGGTTACCATAGAAGATAATATTGCCATTGGATGAGCATTTGGCGGGAAACCGTCAAAAAATCTTTTCATATCTTCATGAATTACAGCATGTTGTCGTAAACTTTTTTTGAATTTAGCTAAATCAGTATCATTTTTCTGATCACCATAAATTAATAAATGGGATAAGTCAGTAAAGTTAGTATTTGATACTACCTGCTCAATTGGAAACCCTCTATATCTTAATATTCCAGCCTCTCCATCTATGAATGTAATATCACTTAAGCAGGCACCAGTATTTCCATATCCTGGGTCTAAAGTGATATAACCCGTTTGATTACGTAAACTAGTTATATCTAAAGCTTTTTCATTTTCACTACCTTCAATTATTGGTAGCTCTATTGATTGATTGTTATCTAAAATTAATTTTGCTTTTTTCATTTTTACACTTATTTCCTGTTGAATTTAATAAGACACCTAAATGCTATAATAATTTAATAATTTTTTTATTAAAAATCTCTTCTAAAAAAAATTTTTTTTATTAAAAATGAAAAATAATGTTTGGCGTACAAACACTATATACAGTATATTTTTATTGCTTATTACTATATCTTGTATACCTTTTGCTTGATGCCCTCGACGAGAAATAGTTTAAAAGCACTGTAACTAAATTTAACACTCACTAGTAACGCTTGCTTGTGATTTTAAAAATAATAATACTGTAATACTTAAGGAGCCGTCTGTAGTTTATGAAAAATTTCCCTCTTATGTTCGCCCATGATGGCAAAACAAATAAAATTATTGGCAAAAAACGAATTTCAACTTATAAGCGTTTATATGATTATATTAGCAGTTTGCAAGACAATAATACAGTTAAAGTACATGAAAATTATTTAGATGAAAATGAGTTAGCAAAAAATATATATAGTAAAAAATATTATGTTAAAGATTTAAATAATGATTTAATTGAAGATAAACCAGAAGATGTATTTAAACGTTTAGCTTCTTTTTTGTCTACAGTTGAAGATACCCCTTCGAAACAGAAAGAATTTTCTGAACGTTTTTATAATGAATTATTCGAGGGTAGATTTATTGCAGGAGGCCGTGTTTTAGCAGGAGCAGGTGATTTATATAGATTAAAAACTCTTGCTAATTGTTTTGTTTCTCAAATTGATCAGGATGATATTGATTCCATCTATAAAGCTGCATTTGAATGTGCTAGGACCTATTCTTATGGTGGTGGAATTGGGGTGGATATTTCTTGCCTGAGGCCAAAAGATGCAATTGTACATAATGCAGCAGATAGTTCTACAGGGGCTGTATCATTTATGGAACTTTATTCATTAACAACTGGTCTAATTGGACAAAGTGGCCGTAGAGGAGCATTAATGTTAACCATTGATGTAAAACATCCTGATGTAATGCATTTTTTAAAAGTGAAAAAGACTCCAAATTGGGTAACTAATCAGATTGTTGAGCAATGTAATTGGTCAGGGTTATTTGATGAATTTGAACTTGATACAATTAAAAAACAAGTTATGGAAAATACACAGGTACGTTTTGCTAATATATCAATTAAAGTTAGTGATGAATTTATGAGTGCTGTTGATGAAGAAAGAAAATATAGTTCAGATACTTATTTAGTTTATTTAAATAAAAAAACGTCTGAAAGCACTGCTAATCAATATGATCATTTTTCTGTTAAAATGCCTTCAAAAAAAGTTGAAGATTTTGAATTAATTAAAACATTTGAAAGCTTTGCAGCCATGAAAAAATGGTTAAAATCAGAACATAATCAAACTATTAGTAAAAAACTTGTAGATGATGTTCAGTGTAGAAATAAATTTGGAGATTATAAAGTAAATTGTGATGATAGTGAGCTAGCTATTAGACAAGCGGGTGATTTTATGTTGTATTTTCAGAATGAAGATACCGGTGAAATTAAACAATTAGTAAAAGCACGATCTGTATGGGATGAATTTGTTGAAGGAAATTATAAAACTGCAGAACCTGGAATAATTTTTTGGAGTACTATGTCTGACTATTCTCCATCAAATTATGTAGGCAGACCTATTGTTAGTACGAATCCTTGTGCAGAAGTCCCATTAGAAGATGGTGGAGCTTGTAATTTAGGTTCACTTAATTTATCACGTTTTGTAATTGATGGTTATCATAATAATGCGCGGATTAATTGGGATCAACTAGCTGAATCAACACAACTTTTAGTACGATTTTTAGATAATGTTGTAACTTGGAATGAAGATTTAAATGCGCTTGAGAAGCAAAGGTTGGCTGCTAAAGAAACACGTAGGTTAGGTTTAGGTGTCATGGGTATTGCTGATATGTTAAATCAGCTAGGAATTTCTTATGATTCTGATGATTCAATGGATATAATAGATCAGGTAATGGAGTTTATTACAAATGCTGCTTATCAGGCATCTGCTATGATAGCTAAAGAAAAAGAACCTTCACCTATATTTAATTTAAATGGATATAAAGAATGTCCATTTTATCAAGAAGCGTTAAATGATCAAACTAAAAGCTTAATTACTAAGAATGGCTTAAGAAATATTGCTATTATGTCTATAGCACCAACGGGTTCCATATCTAATATTGTGCTTGGTTATGAAATTAATGGTAAAAATTATATTGGAGTTTCTGGTGGAGTTGAACCAATTTTTGCTGTTTCTTATACTAGGAGATCGGAATCTTTCAATAAACGATTTAAAGTATTTCATTCTACTGTTCAAGCTTATATGGATTTAATGGATATTAAAAATAGTGCTGAAGAAGAAGAAACATTACCTAGCTATTTTTTTAGAACTGCACATGCCGTAATTCCTGATAAAAGAGTTAAAATTCAAGGAGTCATTCAAAAATATATTGATCATAGTATTTCATCTACTATTAATCTTCCAGAAGATGTTGAACCAGAAGTAATATCTGATATTTATTTTATGGCATGGCAAAAGAAATTAAAAGGTGTTACTATATATAGGGATGGCAGTCGTTTCCCAATTTTAAGTGTTGATAATAAATTAACACCATTTCAGGCATACAAAGACAAGAAATTTGAGATTGTAAATGAAGAAGGTGAAAAAATCGAAGTACGTGGAGATTATGTAATTAAAAATGAGTATGGGAGGTTGACAACCCTATATCATCATATGCATAATTTATCAAGCCAACCTGATACTATGCCACAACCAGTAATTAAAGAGGAGGTAAATAATGTTTAAATTACCTCCAGGGGCAAAAATTAAAGAAATTTCAGAAAATTCGACTCAACAGTATAAGACCGACCCTAAAAGTATAAGACCTGAAGTAGTAGACGCAAAAGTATATAAGCTTAAAAGTGCTTTTATAAAAAATTCTGTTTTTGTTACGTTAAGTTTTATTAAACACGATGAACACATTCGACCAATTGAAATTTTTATCAATTCTAAAGATTTAACTAGAGCTCCTGAGTATGTTGTTTTAACTAGATTAATTTCTGCAATATTTAGACGTTCTGCTAATCCAATGTTTATTTTAGAGGAATTGCAAGGTATTTTTGATCCTAATGGCGGCTCATTTAAGGAAGGAAAATATTATCATTCATTTTATGCTGAAATTGCAGATGTTATTGAAAGATTTTTCTATGATGTTAATATAATTGATAAGCCATCTTCATGGAGTCCTGAAAATGATGGGGCTGTTTCAATTAATCCCCCTACCACCTCCAATGATGATTTTGAAAATAATGCTTTTAAAATTTGTCCTGATTGTGATTCAAAAACGTTAAAAACAGAAAATGGGTGTGATTCGTGTATGGCGTGTGGTTATAGCAAATGCGATAAATAAAAAGAGCTAATTACTCCTAGTTATTATATTCCTCAATTGTTTCTGCTTTAATTGAAAGTGCATGTATATCAATCTTAATCATTTCCTTTAATGCCTCATAAATTAATCTATGTCTTTTAATTAAGGGGACATTTATAAAATCATCTGATACTATTAATAATTTAAAATGGCCACCTGAAGTATCTTTTTTATGATTCTTATGTTTATGAGAATCGTCAATTAAAATCAATTCTGATATATTAAAGAAGCTGTGTAGTTTATGTTTTATTTGTTCTGGAACATTCATACGAGCATTAATTTTTCTTAATAATAAAGTCATTATCTAAACTAAAGTAAAAATAAATCCATATAATTGATAATAAATAAGATGCAAAATAAAACAAAAGATTAATTAATATAATACTGAGCGTACCTAATATTTGTGTAGCAATTAGACCTACCATTACCATAGCATATATGATAAGGATTAATGCAAGCCCATGGATTAAAAGTAATTTTAGGATTGATGTTACATTTTTAGTAAATAACATGTATCCTATAACTAAACTTTCTAAATATGATTTATTATAATCCATCTTAATATATATTGTCAAAAATAATGCCACATATAATATGATTAATAATATGAAAACTAGATCTGGTATTGGAATAATAAAAATCATTAATACAAAACTAATACACAATATTAAGTAGATAATAAATAATAATACTAATATGCTAAACGTATCAGATATTTTGAAGATTGTTTTTTTAATATTTATAAAAATAAATTGATTAATTATAATTGTGTATAGATTAAAAATGGCAATTAATAAGATACTAAATATTATATCTTGACTATTTATTTGAGTTAATATTATTTCAAAATTTTGATCCAATTGATAGGTGCGCAATATTGGTGGTGTAAAAAGATAAGATAGAATTGTATACAGTATAATTAATGGAGCTATTGTTTGAATAGTCTCTTTAAATTTATTGATACTTTTTGATAATAATATTTCTATATTCATAAATAAATACTAATCTTATTCTAATATAATTTATAAAAAATAATACTCTAATAGTTGATGAAAATAAAAATTACCAAATCACATGGAACAGAAAATTCTTTTATTATTATATATGATAATCAAAATCATACTTTAATTAAAACTCAAATTTCAAAAATCTGCACAGAATTTAAGACAGATGGATTATTATTAATTTCGGATCATAAAAATTATGATTATCAAATGGATTATTTTAATAATGATGGTTCTTGGGAAACAATGTGTGCAAATGGAGCAAGATGCGCTGCTTTATTTATGTTTCAAAAAAATCACTGTCATAAAAATATATATTTTATAACTGGTGATGGGGCTCACCACATTAAAATTACAAGCCCTGATTTAATTGAATTATCAATGAAGACACCAACTTTTAAAACGACAGATATTGATCCTTGTGGTTATCGTGGTAAATTTATTGATTCAGGTGCAAAACATTTTGTCACATTGGTTGATCAAATGAATTCTCATCAGGTTAAATCTAAAGGTCGTAAAATTAGAAATAACCAGTTATTTAAATCAGATGGTGGAGTAAATGTAAATTTTTTAAAAATTATGAACAAACATCACATTATTGTTAAGACTTATGAAAAAGGTATAGAAGATATGGTAATGTCATGTGGCTCAGGTTCAGTAGCAGCTGCATATTATGCATTTAAAGAGGATAGAATCAAATCGCCAGTTAAAATTTCTGTCCCTGGAGGAGAATTAGACTTGATTTTTAATGAGAATTGGAGTGATGTATGGTTAAGTGGCCCAGCCCATTTAGAGCCAGAAGAAGATTGGACATTATAAATTCATTGTTGCTAATACAACGCCTATAAAAACTAATATTGTAGATATAATTCGTAATTTTGTTAATTGTTCTTTTAAAAATATCCATGATAATAGTACGATAAAAATAACCGCTGTTTGTCCTATTATACTAGCCAGTGATGGTTTTTCTATAAAAGCATAACCTAAAATCCAACATCCCAATGCAAGAAATGGTCCAATAAAAGATGCAATTAATAGTGGAATGAAATTCTTTTTTACTTTAATTGGGTTGATTAATTGAGATTTATTTTTTTGAAATAAAAAAAGTCCCCATGATAGTATTACCCCTGGAATTAACCTAAATGCTGTGACCCATAAATTTAATTTAATATCATAACCTACTTCATTAATTCTGTTTAAAACAGTTTTTAAATATACAACTCCAAAGCCAGTACACATCATTGCTCCTAAGACTAATAAAATACCAGTTCGTTTCATTTTAGAATCAATATCCTCATAATCTTTTTCATATGTTAAAATTAACAAACCAATTATGGTAATAATAAAACCAATCATTTGAATAATATTTAGATTTTGGTTTGGTAGTAGTAATAGTGAATAAGAAAAAATGATTACAGGGGAAAAAGCATCTACTATTGCCACCCTATTTGCTCCAATTTTATTTAAGGCATAAATAAAAATAGTATCGCCTAAAAACATCCCTAATGCACCACTAAACAAAATAATAGCATATTCATAATCATATAAGTTATCATACCATAAAGGAATACCAGACATTATAAATAATAATATAAATAATATAAAACCAATTGAATTTTTAATAGGATTTATTAGAAATGGCGATATGTTTGCACTAATTGGTTTAATCAATATTACTGTAATGCTCCAAAGTACAGATGCACAAAGAGCAAATAAAATACCCAAGTAATTTTCTGACATTAATATATATCCATACTTTTATCAATTGTTAATGCCCACTCAATGATTCCACCCTTTAAATTGTATACATTTGGATATCCTTGTTCATTTAAATAATGACACACATGCGCAGATCTTCCTCCTGATTTACACATTACAATAATAGTATTTTGATTATCAATTTTATCAATATTATTAGGGATTTCGCCCATTGGGATATGGATTGCTTCTTTTATTTTACATATTTCTATTTCTGTTTGTTCTCTAACATCAATCAACACCAATTCTTCATCTTGTGTTAATTTGTTTTTGAGTGTAAGGCTATCAATTTCTTTAATATTAGCCATTGATCAAATCCTTTAATTTGAATTCATCTATAATTTTGACATTTAATTTTTGAGCTTTTTTATATTTCGATCCAGGGCTATCCCCACATAATAAAAAATTGGTTTTTTTGCTAACAGATGAAGAAACTATGCCACCATTTTTTTCAATCAGTGTTTTTGCTTCAGTTCTAGTAAATTCTGATAGTGTTCCTGTAATAACAAAAGTATATTCATTTAATTTATTAGATTGTTGTTTAGGAATTGAAAAATTCACACCTAATTCAAAACAACGATTAATAATGATAAGATTATTTTCATCTTTAAAGTAATTAATAATAGAATCTGCAACTATATCACCAACTTCATCAATTAAAATTAATTCTTCAAATTGTGCTTTCATTAAATTATCAAAATTATAATTGAAATGGTGTTCTAATATTTTTGAAAGATGATTACCAACATTTCTAATACCTAATCCATGAATAAACCTGGCCATCGTAGTATTTTTAGATGCATTAATTGAATCAATAATATTAGTAGCAGATTTATTACCCATTCTATCTAAGCTAGATATTTGTGAATGTAATAATTCAAAAATATCTGCAATATTTTTTACTAATTTATTTTGAATTAATAGTTGAACTATTTTTTCTCC
>JAAZYZ010000055.1 GCA_014239355.1 Fidelibacterota bacterium | reverse complement strand
ATTTATAGAAAACTGACCTACTTTTCAATTTTATTAATTTTTATTTTTTTTATCTATAAAAAGTTGAATTTCTTTTATTTTTTTTATTAATTCGTTAAAATGTACATCATTAGAAAAATTAAAAGAACCATCAGAAATATTGCACTTATAAATATACGCCCCTAATTTTTCTTTATGATGCTTTAATTCCCACTTCATTTTTTGTATTTCTATTTGATTTAAACTATTTTTTGAAAAATAGCTGCTGCTGTTTATAATATTTCTAAATAAAATACTAAAATACTTAATTAATCTTTGGGCAGAATAATTTATTTTTTTTACAAAAAATAACCAAAAATCTGCCATTATTTTTTATCCATAATATACTGGTTAATCATCTTTTGAATTAATTTAGGGTCCGCCTTACCTTTTGCCTCTTTCATAATTTGACCCATAAAAAATCCTACTAATTTCATTTCACCATTTTTAAGTCGATCAAATTCATTTTCATGATTTTTAAAAACATTTTTAATAAGATTATTTAAAAAATCATCATCTTGAACAATCATCATTTTTTCTTCATCAATAATTTTTTCTGGTGTTCGTTTATCAGATATCATCATCACAAATATTTTTTTAGCATTAATGTTTGTGATTTTCCCATTATCAAATAAAATAATAAGTTGAGCAATCCTTTTTTTATCAATTGGCAATTTATTAATAGAAATATTTTTCTTATTTATATATGCCAATATTTCTCCAAGCAACCAGTTTGAAACTTGTTGAGGCAATTTTGTTAATTTAACTAATAATTCAAAATAATCAGCTAATTCTATATCAGAAATAATCTTTAATAAATCTTGTTTTTTTAGCCCATAAGAACTTGAAAATCTATCAAATTTAGCATCAGGTAATTCAGGAATATTTTTACCAATATTTTCTATATCTTTATCACTAATATGTAAATGAGGTAAATCAGGCTCTGGAAAGTATCTGTAATCATGCGCATCTTCTTTTTTCCTAATTACTTTTGTGATATTATTTTTTTCATCCCAGCTTAATGTTGATTGAACAATTTTCTCCCCACTTTCAATTAATTCAATTTGTTTTTTATATTCATAATCAATTGCTTTTTGCACCGATTTGAATGAATTAAGATTTTTTACTTCTCTCCTAGTCCCAAGTTCTAAATCACCCTTTTTGTTAATTGAAACATTTATATCAACACGTAAATTTCCTTTTTCCATATCACAATCAGAAATATCAATGTATTTGACAATTTGTTTTAACTTTTCAAGATATAATTTTGCATGTTCACTAGAATGTAGATCAGGTTCAGATACAATTTCAATTAATGGAGACCCCGCTCTATTTAAATCTATAAATGAAGTATTATCTGAATGATGAATTAGTTTTCCTGAATCTTCTTCAAGGTGAGCTCTTGTAATACCAATCGCATACTTTTTATTATTATATTCAATTTCTAATTTTCCATTTTCACACACTGGATCATTAAATTGTGTAATTTGATATCCCTTTGGTAAATCTGGATAATAATAATTTTTTCTTGAGAAACTTGTTTTATTATTAACCTTAAAATCTAAAGCATGAGAAAGTTTAATAGCCATATTAATTGCTTCTTGATTAATAATAGGTAATGCTCCTGGCATAGCAAGACATATTGGACAAGTAAGGGAGTTAGGAGTCTCTCCATACTTTGAAAGACATTGACAAAACATTTTAGTTTTTGTCGATAGTTGGATATGGACTTCTAATCCTACTGTAAGTTGCCAATTATTCATAATATATTATTTATTTTAAATTTCAAACTGTCTTATTTCTATAATTTCTTCAATTTCTTTTAATTTATCTAAACAATCTTTATCTATACTATGGTCTATTTTAATAATAGAAATTGGAGATTCTTTTTTATGAGGTCTACTCAAAATATATTCTGCAATATTTATTCCATATTTTCCTAATATAGTACCAACTTTACCTACAACACCCGGAATATCCTTGTTTCTCTTTAGTAAAATGTGGCCTTTAGGGATGAAATTTATATCATGACTCATGAATTTTAAAATTCTAAATTCATTATCAAAAAATACACCTCCACCAACATTTATAATTGCATCCTTTGTATAAATATAAGTATCAATCAAATTTTCGTATTTATCAATTTGAGGATTAAATGTATTTAATAATTTTATACCTCTTTCTTCTATAATTGATAAAGCATTAATATAATTAATTTTATCATCTATTATATTAGATAACAAACCCTTAATCAATGCAATACTAATTGGCTTTACTTCACTAATAGAACCATAACAATCAATTTTAATTTTAATAATAGAAGTATCAATTAATTGAGATTGAATTTTACCTATTAATTCTGCAAGATTTAAATAAGGTTGAAGTTCCTTTAACATATTCATATCTGATATTGGCAAATTAACAGCATTGTTAAGTTTATTACTTTTTAAAAAATCGACTATTTGTTGACATATAGATAAAGAAACTCCCTCTTTTGCTTCATGAGTAGAAGCACCTAAATGAGGTGTTAAAAGAATATTTTTTGCTAAACTTAAAGGATTTTTTGAATTAAATGGCTCATTTGAAAATACATCAATTCCAGCTCCTGATATTATTTTATCATTTAATGCAGTAGCTAAATCTTCTTCATTAATAATTCCACCTCTTGCCACGTTAATAATACTAGCATTTTTTTTCATCATTTTAATTCTTTTCAGATCAAATAAATCTTTTGTCGAATCATTAAGGGGTACATGTAATGTAATAATATCACTTTCTCTTGTTAATTTATCAATATCTACTATTTCGATTGTATTTTCACTATACAAATCTTTATTTACATAAGGATCATATCCTAAAATTTTTACTCCAAAAGATAAAGCCCTATCAATAACTTCTTTACCTATCTTCCCAAGACCTACTACGCCCAGTACTTTTCCTTTCAATTCATTTCCAACTAAATTAGCTCTTTCCCATAACCCTTGTTCTAAAGTTATGTGTCCTAAATGTAAATTTCTAGATAAGGCTAGTATCATAGCCATTGTATGCTCTGCTGCTGATATAGAATTTCCATCTGGAACATTCATAACTACTACACCATTTTTAGTTGCTGTTTTAATATCAATATTATCTGTACCAACTCCAGCTCTACCAATAACTTGTAATTTCTTTGCCTTATTAATATAATCTTCGGATATCTGAGTGCCACTTCTAATAATCCAAGCATCGATTTGATCAATAATATTATCAATAGTATCTTTAGTATCAATTTTATTGATTACTTCACAATTATTATTTTCTAATATTTTTATTCCAGAATTAGATATAGGATCGGTGATTAATACTTTATATTTCATTTAATAACTCATCTATAATATCTAAATACTCAATTAAATCTTCCATATAGATATTACCCATATGACCTATACGAAAAGCTTTACATCTAAGTGCACCATAACCTCTATCCATTCTAAAACCTCTATTTAATAATTTTTCATTTAAATTGTTAATATCCCAATTTTGATTGTTTTGAATACAAGTTAATGTATATGATTCACAACCAGGCTCTGGAAATAAAGATTGACCATTATTTTTAGCCCAATTTCTAGTATATTGAGCCATTTTTATATGACGATCCCATCGTTTTTCAAGACCTTCATCATTAATTTTTTTTAATATATATTGAAGCCCAAAAAGATGAGAAATCGATGGTGTAGTTGGAGTTTGATCCTTTTCATAAGATTTATTATATGTCATTAAATCAAAATAATAACCTTTATTAGATAACAATTTAGATCTTTGATATATTTTATCAGATACAGCACATACAGAAAAACCTGCTGGTAAACCCCATGCTTTTTGAGTTGAAGAAAGTATAAAATCTATTCCTAGTTTATCAACTTCAATTTTGATTCCAGCCATTGAACTTACAGCATCTACAAGCCAAATAATATCAGGATATTTAGTTTTTATTAAATTAGAAATTTCTTCTAAATTACTCATTGCTCCTGTTGATGTTTCATTATGAACCATTGCAAAAGTATCAAATTTTCCAGTTGAAAGTAACTTATCTACATCATCTACTTTAACCCCCTGACCCCATTCGTAATCAATCACTGTATTATTAAAATTACATTTTTCTGATACTATAGCCCATTTACTACTAAATGCCCCATTAACTGCATGAAGAACACCTTTTGAAACTGAATTAACAATACCCATTTCCCATAATGCTGTTGCTGGATTAGATGTTAATAATATTTTATTTTGAGTGTATAAAACATTCTGAATTCCATCTTTAATTTCTTTAATTAAAATAGATACTTCAGGAGTTCTGTGACCAATTTGACTTTGCGCCATAGCTTGTAATACATCATTAGGGACATGTGTTGGACCAGGTATGAATAATTTTGGATTTTTCATAGCTTATAAAGTGTATAGAAAAATAATTTTAAATACTTTGAAATTTAAAGAATCATATAATATTTAACAAAGAGAGTTGTTATAATAATTAAAAAAAAATTATAAATTATATATATGTTAAAAATCAATGAAATATTCTATAGCATACAAGGAGAATCCTCAAAAAGTGGAATGCCGTGTATTTTTATTAGATTAACTTACTGTAATCTAAGGTGTAGCTATTGTGACACTGATTATTCTTTTCATGAAGGAAAAGATATGAACATAAATCAGATTTTAACAAAAATAAAAAGTTATAACTGTAATTTAGTTGAAGTTACAGGAGGAGAACCACTGCTTCAAAAAGAGAGTATTGATTTAATGAATGCTTTACTGAAAAAAAACTATGAAGTCATGCTAGAAACTGGTGGCTCTTTACCAATAAAGGATGTTCCAAAAGAAGTTATTAAAATTATTGATTTTAAATGTCCCTCAAGTAATATGCATAAAAAAAATGATTGGAGTATTCTACAAAACATTCAAACTCATGATGAAATTAAATTTGTTGTTGGAAATATTGAGGATTATAAATGGACCAAAAATAAAATTAATAAATATAGCTTGAATGATAAAGATATACTCTTATCACCAGTTCATGATATTTTAGACCCTAAAACT
>JAAZYZ010000054.1 GCA_014239355.1 Fidelibacterota bacterium | reverse complement strand
TTTAGAATGGATGAGTATTCTAAAAATAAAGCATTCAAAAATTTAGATTTTTCTAATTACTCATATAATGAAATAAAAAAAATTAATAATATTATAGATCAAAGTTGGATGTTAAATAATGAGGCTATAATTAAAAAATTAAATCAAGAATTAGACATTAGAAGTATAGCTTTTCTCAACAAAAAAGATATTGATAATATGCTTTATAAATTTAAAAATAATGCCAAAAATAAAAGTCAATTTAAATTATTTTTTAATCAATGGTTTGATGCTTTATCGATTATGCAATTTTTAAAATATTTAAATTAATAATTATTATTTTATATTTTTTTGATAACTAAATCTTCATCAATTCGGAATCTATCCCCATAAATACCTTTAGGATCTCTTTTCCCAATGCCTAATACCATCACAACATGAGATTTGTTATTTAGGTTTAGTATCTTTTTTACTCTTGCTTTATCGAAACCTTCCATTGGGCATGAATCATAGCCTTGTGCAACTAAAGACATCATAATATTTTGGCATGCAAGTGCAGTAGTTTTTGTAACGATTTCAAATAATTCATGTTTGCTAGATGGCCCTCGTGAAATAGGCTTAAAAAAGCCAATAATACTAAAAAAGAATAAAATTATTTTTCTTATAATTGATGATATACCAAATGGGTCATAATAGTACTGAAGAGGTACTAAAGTATTATAGTATTTTTCAACTACAGGTAATAATTGATCTTTAGATTTGTAATGACTAGTGACTAAATCTCGATTTCTCTTCCATGTATCTATTCTTGATACAGCAACGATAAGTTCTTTGGCTGTCTTTGCGGCATTTTGAGAAAAGCACGCTTTAATAAGTTCTTCTTTTTTATTTTTATCTTTTATCCAATAGAATTCCCATGGCTGTAAATTTGATGAATTTGCAGCAAGCAATGCAGCTTTTAGAGATTTTTCAATTACTTCTTCTGGTACTTCTTCATCAGTAAATTTTCTTATTGAACGTCTTTTATTAACTAAATCAAAAAAATCCATACTCTTCTAATTCCTCTATATAAATTATATATGTATTTTGTTACATAACGTATAATAATACTAATATTTATAAATTAAAAAGTTTAGTAAATTTTATTTATGAAATATTTTTTATCAATATTAACTTTAGTTTATATGATATATCCTTGTGATGAGGGGTATATTGAAATAAATAATTTATGTTTTTTTGAAGATGATATTAATGTATTACAACAATTTATTGATAATAGTTATCAAAGTAATATTGATTTAGGGTGTGGAGATAACGATGCATATTGCGGTTCTCCAAATCCCTATATGGATGATTCAGACTCTTGGTTTTGGCAAATAATTGATGGTATATCCTATAATTTTTCTAATGGAAATGGAATTGTAGAGCCTTTAGAACTTGGGATTCAAGACTGGGAAGATGGGAGATTAAAAGGTATTATGTGTGGTGCTTATATTTATTGTCAATTATCAGGCCCTATCCCTTATGAAATAAATAATTTAACTGAAATTCATACTCTACGTTTAGAATATAATTATCTAAGTGGACTTGTCCCTGAAACAATATGTGATTTAAATACAGATAATTCAGATTATTTGGAATTTGATTTAACTGGGAATAGACTATGTCCTCCCTATCCAGAATGTATAGCACAAGGTGATTTTTGGTATCAAGACACATCAGAATGTTTATATTGTGATGAAGGTTATGTTGAAGACTGTAATGGTGATGGTGATTGTTGTCCAGAAGACTGGATTGGAGATGGGTGGTGTGATGATGGGGAATCAAGTACTAGCTGTAATCTTATTTGTTATGAAGATGAATTACCTGACTGTGAAGAATGTAGTTCAATCCCTGGAGATTTAAATTTTGATGATCAAACTAATATTCAAGATATCATTATAATAATCAATTGTATTCTAGATAATAATTGTGATGAATGTTCAGATATAAATAACGATCAGATTTCTAATGTCTTAGATATTATAGCTATTATAAATATTATATTAGGTTCAAATTAAAAAAATAATTTTGGGTAAATATTTAATAATATTTTTTTTACAATTCAATTTTTTAATCTCACAATTAGAAGCAAATTTGATTGCTTCTGGTTTTGATCAACCTCTATATATCACAAATTATCCTAAAAATAATAATATATTATTAATTCTTGAACAAGATGGCATTATAAAAATTATCAAGAATAAACAAATACAAGATAAACCTTTTATGGATATTTCAGATAGAGTGCATCAAACTTGGTATCCAGCAGACGAAAGAGGTCTATTAGGTTTAGCATTTGATCCAAATTTTGATAATAATAATAATTTTTATTTAAATTATGTAAACCAAGATGGGTATACAACTATATCGCGTTTCAAATCAAAAAACAATTTAGGTAATTCGGATTCTGAAGAAGTTTTATTACAATTTGAACAACCTTATATGAATCATAATGGTGGTTTTTTAGAATTTGGTCCTGATGGATATTTATATATTTCTATTGGAGATGGTGGCTCTGCAGGTGATCCTGAAGAAAGAGCTCAAGATTTGTCTAATTTATTTGGTACTATTATTAGAATTGATGTAAATAAAGGACCTGAATATAGTATACCTGAAGATAATCCTTTTTATAATCAAAAAAATATTAAAAACGAAATATGGCATTATGGTTTGAGAAATGTTTGGAGATTTTCATTTGATAAAGAAAATGGTGATCTATATATGGGAGATGTTGGTCAAAATCAATGGGAAGAAATTGATTATCAATCTTTTGATAGCTCTGGAGGATTGAATTTTGGTTGGAATATGATGGAAGGTAACCATTGTTATGGTGAAGATAATCAAGATTGTAATTCTAAAGGGATAGTTTTACCTATATTTGAATATCCAAATGATGCTAATTATGCTAAAACAATTATAGGGTGGGACCAGCCTGATATGCATGGATGTAGTGTTACAGGAGGATATGTTTATAGAGGGAAAAATAAAGCTACTTTATATGGTCGATACTTTTTTGGGGATTATTGTACAGGCAAAGTATGGAGCTTAGAAACTAATAATGGAGATATTTCGTTAATTAATCATACAGATGAACTTTTAAAAGCTATGAATAAAACAGAATTTTATCTTTCATCTTTTGGTGAAGATGAAAACGGTGAGCTTTATTTAATAGATTATTCAGGTGATGTATATTCTATTACTAAATAAGAAGATTAGAATTTTTTATAATTTAAAGCAGACACACAATACATTAATACTAAAAACCAACCTAAATAGATAAATGGAGAGCTAGGAATTAATATATGAGCTAGAATTAATGCTAAGCAAACCATTATGCCAATACAGAACATTAAGCTAATTCTAATCTCTTTATCATTGATAATACTCGGTCTTGAAAAAGATGTTATAAATAAACCTATAATCATAACCCATAATCCAAAAAACCTATAAATTTGTCTTAGATATCCTGGAAGGGTATTATTGATATTTGGTTCAAAAAGTTTATCAAATGACATACCTAAGCGCTCTTCATTAGCTACTTTATCCAGCATCCAAGGTTGTTCTACAAACATCCATCTTAAGCCTAAGAATATCATAATAATTCCCATTATCATTAAGGGTATTGAAAATAGATATTTTTTATTGTTTAACATATTCTAAGTATTAAAAGAAAACCTCATCAATTTGATGAGGTTTTCAATAGTTTAAATTTATTTTAAAGTAGGAGTAATTAAAATCCCCAATTAAGAACTAAGTTCACTAACATCACTACATCTACGATATTAACGGTTCCATCACCATTTAAGTCAGCATCAGGGCTTGTATTATCATTAAATACATATCCAATTAATGCCACAATATCTAAAATATTTAATGTGCCATCACTGTTCATGTCGCCTAATATTGCAAAACCAGAACCAGTCATTTGGAATACTTGTGCTGGGTCAAATTCATCATTACTATATATAGTCATAGTATTATTTTGTTCACCAGCTGAAGAGGGGCTAAAAGTTATTGCCCATGATTGAGTCTCCCCTGGATCTACTATTGAGTTATAATCAATAGTATAATCACTATTTGACATAGAAATACCATAAATTTCTAGGTTAACAGTAGAAGGATTGTAAGCACTTGCATCAATTTGATAAGAGTCTCCTACATTAACTTCACCAAAATCACTAGGTCCATTAGCCACTAAAAGAGGGTTGTTGGAACTAACATAAAACGCATCAGATTTATTAGCTTCATAGCTATATGGATCATAAAAATATTCATCATATTGATCGTAAAAACTACCTATAAGCTGAACATCAAACATGGCCGCAGGTATTTTATCAATATTAAGATTAAGTGTTAATGAGTTAGCAGATGAAACAGAAAAAGATTCAACATTAACTCCTTCTGGATAAAAATTAATTTCATTTACAACAGATGTGTAACCATCATAAAAATCATAAAAATTAACACCACTAGCTATTAATTCAACAGTTAAATCTGCTCCTGCTTCTCCATTATCTGGATTGATTTCTACAATTCCAGCAGCACTAAAAATTAGCGAGAAAGATAACATAAATATATATAGTTTATTCATATAACTTTTTTCCTCTTTTAAGTTTATCCTTAAATTAATCTAAAATAGTAGATTTTTATAAGGAGCCTTTCTAAAATACTTTTAAAAAAAACGTACAGGCATGAAAAATACATCTTTTTTTGTTATATATCAAAGATTTTTCTATATATAAATTAATCTTGCCTACTTTGTAATATAATGTAGTTTTTTAAATTATCTACTGTTTTCTTGATTCTTTGGGTAGCATTATCAAAATTTGTGACCTCTATCAATAAATTTGCTTCTTCTAAATTATTTTGTTGAAGATATAATTTTATCATTTTTATAATAGGGCTATAGTATTTTGGATATAGTTTTCTTAAACGATCCATTATTTTTAATGCTTCATCAAAGTTATTTGATTTAGCTTTGATAATCATATGATTTTCAAGAGCACCTAAATGATAGGGATGAATTTTAAGCGTACTTTTAAAATAATTATCTGAATTTATAACATTTCCTTTTTGATATTCTAAAACACCTAGATAGAATTTAATTGGTGTTCCTGTATTATCTACAGTTTTTCCATATTGCAGAGATTGTTTTCCATTTAAAATCGCCTGGTCATATTCTTTCTGACTTTTTAAAAGTAGCATTTTACGACTAAGCTGGTTTGACTTATAGTCCATATATCCAAAAATAGAAATTAAAATAGCAATAGTAAGTAAAGCATTTTTAATAATATGCATGTAATATTGATTAAGATTTTTTTTGGATGGTATATGAATAGATAAATATCCTAAAAAAGACCATATATATAAATTTGGTACTGTTCTTTGTTTTGGAAAATCAAATAATGATTCAATAAGAATGCAGACTATTGATATCAATAAAAAACTATTGATTAGCCGATATTTTTCATTCGGTTTTAGTAAAATATTTTTTAATGTAAATATAATAGGTAAAAGCACTATAGCCATAAATAATATTAATCCAACTAATCCACCTTCTGATGTAATCCAAAGAATATCATTATGTGGTCTTTGATTTAATTTTAAATAGTTATCATCATGAATATACTTACCATAATAAAAAGGGTGTTGTAGCCTCCAATTATTATATCCAACTCCAATAATAGAGTAATCTTTAATCATATTTAATGTGCTTGAATAAAGTGGAATTCTTTCTCCTAAAGTATTTCTATGTTCTTCTTCAGCTAAAATATTTTTATTTGAAGTTGTTAAAGTAGACCAGATTGTTTTTTTATATTCAGGAGCATTAGCTACTTCTGGTTCTGTGTAGATAAATATAAAAATAATTCCTAAAATTAGCCCTGAAATCATATGTACATATTTTTTGTGATAATACTTTTTAATCCATAATAGAATTGATTTATTAAATATTAGAATTAGTAGCATAAAACTAATAAAAATACCAAGCCATGCAGCTCGAGAACGATTATGTAAAAGAGAACATATAGAAACAGTAAACATTAATAGATGAATTAATCGGTTTTTATTTAATGATACAATTGAACTATAGACTGTAGCTGGAATTACAAAGCATAGATACATACCCCAAAAATTTCTATTTATAAATGTAGCGCTAGTTGATGAAAAATTTTCAATTTCAAATAATCCATAGGCTTGTAATAATGAAAATAAAGATAAGCCCCCTCCAATAAATGATGTAGTAATTAATATGTTATTCATAATAGCTTGATTTGCGTATAAAATGATAGTTAAAGCAATGCTTAACCATCCTACCAAGTAAACTATACCCCAAATAGATTCATTAAAGTTGACTGCAGTAAAATAAGAGCTAATTAATGAATAAAGGATAAAGGTAAAAAATAAAAATATCCATTTAATTTGAGATTCTGATGATTTATTGATATTTATTTTATTGAAGTTAAAAAATAGTAAAATAGAAGGGATTATTATAAATAATGAGGTTCTTCTAATTAGTAATGTCGGATCACTAAATTGGTTGCTAACCAATATTGGAATGATAATAAAGGGTACTAGCATCAAGTATCTCATACTAAAATTTAATCAATTTATTTAATTACAGCAAAAAAGTGTCTATTTTTTATTTTAAACTAAAATTTGATTTTTCGAATATAAAGTCGATTACTGTTGTAAATGAGATTAGTTCTCATTTATATTTAGTACTATGAAATATATACATATATTAGTAATAGTTTTATTTAGTTCACTTTATTCCCAATGTCCAGATGGATTAGTAGAAGATGATTGTGGTGAGTGTTGGCAATCTTATTGTTACTGTTTAAGTGATCATATTCCTAATTTTGATATAAGTCAAAGTGAATGTGAAGAAAATGGATGTTGGTGGATAGGCCCTGAAGGAGAATATGAACCAGGTGATTATGAATTTTGTTTATTTGATCCATATTGGAATGCTTCATGTACAGGGTGTACAGATATAGAAGCAGATAATTATGATATAAATGCAATAATTCCATGTGATGATAATTGTAATGAAGAAACAGGTGATTGTTGTGAATACCCATTAAATAATAATTTGAATACTACCACAGATAAAATACATATAGCTAAAACTTATCCTAATCCATTTAACCCTGAGATTAAAATAGCTATTAATTCTCCTTCTTCTGATTTTTTGAAAATTGAGATTTATGATTTATCAGGAAAAAAAATAGAAACTTTGTATAATAAATATATTTCAATAGGATACCATAATTTTATATGGAATGCTAAAAATAGGCAAAGTGGAATATATATATTAAAAGTTACAATGAATCAAAAGACTGACACAGAGTTTATACATCTTATCAAATAGATTATTATGAAAAAGACAGTCTATTTTCTTGTTATGATTTACATGATTTTTGCTAAAAATTTTAGTGGCTTTATTATAGAAGAAGAAAGTGGAAATCCTATATCTGATGTTGAATTAATACTTTCTTCTAATAATAAGTTTATTAGTAGTTCAGATTTAGATGGACGATTTATTTTTGATTTAAAAAATAATTCTGATTCAATAATTTTTAGTCATTTAGGCTATAAAAATAAAAAAATTTCACTATCAGATTTAAGTAATAAAATTTATCTTAAAAAAGATATGCTTTACGCAGATTTAGTTGAGATAACATCTAGTAGGAAAGAAACAAGATTATCTGATTCTCCAACCCTTACTTATGTAATATCAGAAAAAGATTTACAATCAACTGCTGGTATTGATTTTTATCAATCTCTTCAAATGATTATTCCTAATATTATGTTTAGTCCTGATTTTCATGGTACTAACCTAAAAATTCAAGGATTGGATAGTGAATATATATTAATATTAGTTGACGGAGATAGAATTGCTGGAAATACAGTTGGTAACATAGATTTTTCAAAATTCAATGTAGATCAAATTAAAAGAATTGAAGTTCTAAAAGGTAATGCGTCAACTTTATATGGTTCAAATGCAATTGGTGGAGTTATCAATATTATTACTAAAGACACACAAAATCAACAAAGTAAAATTAATATTAATACAAAATATGGGAATTATAATACCATTAATAATTCACTATCCCTAAACACATTTTTTAATAAAATATCATCAAAAACTGATTTTTTAATTAAATCATCAGATGGATATAAATTTGAAACATTAGACAGTTTATCTCTACGCAAAAGAAAATTTAAAGATTATAATATTTCTCAAAGTTTTAAATACAAAAAAAATGATTTATCAATTGAATTATCTGGTAATTATTATAAACATGATTGGTATAGATTTTTACTAACTCAACCTTATGAACAGCCTGAACAAAATGATAGAAAACAGTATGAATCTTTCTCAGTAAAATTAAAAGAAAAAAATCATTTAAGTACAATTAATGGGCATTATAATTTTTCATATACATTTGATAAATATAAAAAATATCATGTAATTGATGCAGATTATACAACAAATAATGATGACATATCATATGATTGGACTAACCACTCAGTTGAACAAATATCATCTCTTCTTTATTTATTTAAAAATCAATTAAATCTAACATTAGGATTAGATATTATAAATGAAAAAGGAGAAAGTTTTGATATAGTTATAGAGGATGAAATAATTTTAGAATCAGAATTAGGTGATTTATATTCTAAAACATTTAATACCTATGCATTGTTTGCTCAATCACAATATACTTTTTCTGAAAATTTGAATATATTTTTTGGTACTAGATATACTGCTCACAATCAATTTGATAATAGATTTACTTCACAATTAACAACAAAATATAGTTTAGAAGATAATCATTTTAGATTCAATATTGGCCAGGGATATAGGACTCCTAATATTTATGAGCTTTATTATGATTGGAATCATTATGATGCTTTTGAAGTAAAAGGTAATCCTCTATTGCAGCCAGAAAATTCTTTAAATGTAAGCTTTTCTTATCAAAAATTAGAAAAAAAATGGAATTTTATGATTTTAATACAGCGAAATCTAATTGAAAATATGATTGCAGAAAGAAGAGATGAAATTGGAGATTTTTATTATGAAAATTATAATAAAACATCAGTCAACTCACTTGAAACAAATTTTGGTATTGATTTAGATGTCATTCATTGTGAATTAAATTATAATTTTACACGAGTAATCGATGAAATAGAATACAATAGATTACCTGACATAAGTGAGCATATAGTTAATTTTAATATGAGTAAAAATTTTAATGAAGCTATTAGCTTTGATTTATTTCCAAGAATAAATTATGATGTTTTTAATTATGTGGATTTATTAGAAAATATATCAATTTTAGCTAATCTTAACTATTATGGGAAAAAAACTATTAAAGCACCAACATCAGGTTCTGAAACATTTGTTCCTAGTTATTATCAAGCAAATATTTCTATGATTAAAAATGGACTTTTAAATATTCCATATTTAAATAACATGAATCTTAAACTAGCAATAAATAATTTATTTGATTACACTAATTTTGATGACACAACATTTCAAAGTCCTGGAAGAACATATTTTGTAGAGGTATCTTTTAAACATGATTTTAAATAAAAATTATTTAATAATGATACTTGCTATTTTTATAATTTCATGCGAAGAGCAAGATGAAGACATATGTGAACTTGATGGAATTCATGTTACTATTCAAGCTACTAGTTTTACAGAATGGAAATATTTTTCAGTAACAGATACAGGCTTTGTTGAACTTCCTTCAATGAGTGATCTTGAAGCACAGAATTCTTCTGATTGGGACATTGCTATGATGCGTAATCATTTTAGAACAAATAGTGGACTTTCAGGACCTTCTGAAGGTGGTGCATTTATGATAGAACAATTGTGGGATTGTGATTCATTTAATGAAGTTAATGAAGTTCCAAATGATGCTATTTTTATATCAGATAGTATGTTAACAAACATATATCAGCCATGGGCGCATGATGATCCTGATGAAGCTTATACTGAAGACGAAGGTAGTAATATTTTAGAAGATTGGGGTTGGTTTGATATTGATGATAGTTACTATTTTTATTATACTCATAAAAAATTTATTGTTAAGCTTACTCCTGATAGTGACCCAAGGTACATAAAATTGTGGCCTTATCAATATTATGGAGACTTAGGTGAGTCTGCACATACAACATTAGTATATAATTTTATTAGTCCTTCAGAATAGAATTATTTTAATAATTAATAAAAAGTTCAGTTTCTCTTTTTGCTGTTTCTAAAATTTGCTTTATATTTCACAAATGAAAATTTATATAAAAAAATACATTCTAATAATTACTTTAAGCATTATTTTTGGACAAGATTTTATTCCAAATAGTAATATTTCATTAAATCAAACTCAGATTTTCTTTAAATGGCCTCAAATCAATAAATCTATTTTATATAAGATATATATTAATAATGGACAAAGTATTTATGAGTCTAATGATAATTCTATTATTATTAATGATTTTGAATGGGGCAATAGCTACTCTTGGTATGTATGTGGATTAAATGAATCAAGTAGCATAATTGACTGTTATGATGAATTGAATTTTAATATAAGATCTCTACCTGATAATTATCCTGCTAATGTTAATATTTTAGAATTTAATGAATCTGAATATTTACCAGGTGTTACTTTGCTTGATTATGAAAGTTTAGGTTTTTCTGTTGTTTTAGATAAAGCTGGTCAAGCAATTTGGATGTCAGATAATTTAAATTTTAATGATTCGAAAATTTGGGCAACTCAATTTTTATTAAATGGAAATATTGTTGGATTTGGACCTGGAGTAGGATATGAATTAAATCTAGATAGTGAAATTACTTTTCAAACAGATGAAAATCTTGAGATTCATCATCAATTTTATAAGACTAAAAACAATTCTTATTTTTTTATTGATGCAGAAGTACAATATCATCCATGTCCAGATGAGTGCGATCCTGAATATCCTGATATTATTCCATGGCAAGGTGATAAATTTATAGAGATTGATGAATCAGGTAATATTTTGTGGGAATGGAGTACGTTTGATTATTTAAGTTTAAATGAATACAACCCATATTGGGTTGAAAGATTTATGATACAATGGGATTTTGGAGGTAATCCAGACTTTGATTGGACACATTCAAATTCAGTTTATTTTGATGAAGATGAAGGTATAGTTTATGTTTCAATTAGAAATCTAAGTAGAATCATAGCTATTGATTATAACACAAAAGAAATTTTATGGCATATTGGAGACTCTAACTTTATGGATGAAGTTTTTTTTGATTATGATTTTGAATTTTCTCATCAGCATTCTGCCCAAGTCACTGATAATAATAATCTTTTATTTTTTGATAATGGACGATTTAATGATCCAGAATTATCAAGATGTGTAGAAATTGGATTTGATGAGAATTTTAATAGTGCAGAACTTATATGGGAATATATATTATCAGCAGATATGCTAACTTTATCTAGGGGGGAATGTGATAGATTAAATAATGGTAATACTTTAATTTCTGTTGGTAGAACAGGAAATGTATTAGAAGTTAATAATCAAAATGAAATAGTATGGCATCTTAATGTTAACAATGATCTTGGAGTCGAAACAACTATCTATAGATCAGATAGAGTTCCTAATTTATATCCTAATATTTTTTCTTTTGAAATAAATAATTTATTTGGTTTATATGATGATAATTATCACATATCATACTATGAAGATAGTATTAAGTTTAATCTTTATAATAAAGGATGGATTGATCAAGGTTTTAGTTATGAACTATTTGATGGATATGAAAACATATTATATAGCTCTCAAGTAGATATTGCTTCATTTTCTAATGAATTAATTAATATTCCAATTTCTAATTCTTCAATTGAAAATTACTTTTTAAAAGTTTGTCCATTAAATAACGAATCTAATTGCCAAATCATATCATTTGATAATAATTTTATTCTAGGTGATATAAATGATGATTTTGAAGTAAATATTCAAGATATTGTGTTACTTGTCAATCACATTTTACTTGATGAGGATTATATAGAAAATGGTGATTTAAACCTTGATTTTGGAATAAATATATTAGATGTAATTAATATGATTACCTTAATAATTTCCTAATAATATATTATATTAAGTATAATTTAATTTATAACAATAAGGAATATAAATATGGCTACTTTGATTTTAGAAAGCACATACCGTTTGCTAGAAAAAGAATTAAAATCTCTTGATAAAAAAATAGAAGAGGTAGGTCATAGAATTGCTCACGCAAGAGAGCTTGGAGATTTAAAGGAAAATGCAGAATATCATGCTGCCAGAGAAGAAATGAGTTTAACAATATATAAAAAGCAAAAATTACAGTCTAATGCACCATTTCGAATGATTGAAGATAGTGAAATTGAAACTGATGAAGTAGAATTTGGTAGCAAGGTAATGATTCATGAAGAAGGAAAGGGTGAACCTGAAGAATATTCTATACTAGGACCTCTTGAATTAGAATTAGATCTTCATCCTTTGATTGTAACTTATCATTCACCTTTTGGTCAGGCTGTAATTGGCAAAAAGGTTAATGAAACCTTTACGCTTGAAATTAGAGAGAAAAAAACAAAATTTACAATTATTAAAATTGAAATTTTTTCTTAGTATTAATTATCCTGAAATTTATTATATAAACAAAAACCCCCTATTTGTAAGGGGGTTTCTTTGTTTCTAAGCGGAGAGTATGAGATTTGAACTCATGCATGATTATTACACCATGACGGATTAGCAATCCGCTGCATTACCACTCTGCCAACTCTCCTTTTGCGGAGGGGACAGGATTCGAACCTGCAACCCCAATGGGGCGACGGTTTT
>JAAZYZ010000053.1 GCA_014239355.1 Fidelibacterota bacterium | reverse complement strand
TCCGTATTAGATTATTGTAAACGTGATAAGATTAAAGTTGAATCTATGGGTGTGCCAGATTCTTATATTGAGCATGGAACTAGACAAGAATTACTTGATTTGGTAGGATTAAATACTAAATCTTTAATAAATTTGATTAATAACTATATAAATGATAGCTTAGGAGATAATTAAATTGGGTAAAGATAATTTAAAAAAGTGGAAAAAAGATGTTGAAACTAGTTCAGAACGTGAATATAATTTTGATACTGTTTCAGGTAAAAGAAATGAATTATTATATTATCCCGATAAATTAAGCCAAGACTACATTCAAAAATTAGGTTTTCCAGGTCAATATCCTTACACTCGAGGCATCCATGCTAATTTGTATAGAGGTAAATTGTGGACAATGAGACAATTTGCAGGGTTTGGAAGCCCTAAAGAAACTAATGAAAGATTTAAGTTTTTATTAAAAAATGGACAAACAGGTCTTTCTGTAGCATTTGATATGCCAACATTAATGGGATATGATCCTGATCATGAATTTTCAATAGGTGAAGTTGGTCATTGTGGTGTGTCAATCTCTAATTTAGAAGATATGGAAATTCTTTTTGATGGTATTGATCTTTCTAAAGTGAGTGTTTCCATGACAATTAATGGTCCGGCAATGATAGTTTTTGCATTTTATGTGGCTGTTGCAAAAAAACAGGGTGTAGATATAAGTCAATTAAGAGGAACTCTTCAAAATGATATTTTGAAAGAATATATTGCTCAAAAAGAGTGGATATTTCCACCTAAAGAATCAGTTCGAGTAATTACTGATATGATGTCTTTTTGTAATGACAATATGCCAAAATATAACACTATTTCAATTTCTGGTTATCATATTCGTGAAGCAGGCTCTACAGCTGCTCAAGAATTAGCTTTTACTTTAGCTAATGGATTTACGTATATAGACCATGCTTTAGATGTTGGTTTAAAAATTGATGATTTTGCACCTAGGTTATCATTTTTTTTTAATTCACACTTAGACTTTTTTGAAGAAATAGCAAAATATAGAGCTGCAAGAAGAATTTGGTCAAAAATATTAAAAGAAAAGTATGGGGCAAAAAGTGAAAAATCATTGATGTTGAGATTTCATACACAAACAGCAGGCTTTTCATTAACAGCACAACAGCCAGAAATTAATATTGCACGTACTTCTTTTCAAGCTATGGCTGCAGTATTAGGTGGAACACAATCATTACATACTAACTCAATGGATGAAACTTTAGCTTTACCTTCTGAAAAAGCAGCTGAAATTGCATTGAGAACACAACAATTAATTGCATATGAAACTGGGGTGACTAATGTGATTGATCCTTTAGGAGGTTCATGGTATGTTGAAGAATTAACTGATTCAATTGAATCAGATGCTCAAAAATATTTTGATGAAATTAATAAAAATGGCGGAGTTATTGAATGTATTGAATCAGGCTATCTTCAAAAAGAAATATCTGATGCTTCATCTGATTATCAGAAAAAAATTGATAGTAAAGACAGAATAGTTGTAGGGATGACAGAGTTTATAAAAGAAAATGAAGAAATAGAAATTCCTATTCTTGAAATAAGAAAAGAAGTTGAAGATGAACAAAATCAGAGATTAAATAAAGTTAAAGAGACTAGAAAACAAAAACTTGTAGATAGTTCATTAAAAGAAATTCAAAAATGTTGTAATACTAGTAAAAATTTAATGCCTGCTATAGTGAAAGCCGTTGAATCATATGCAACTTTAGGTGAAATAGTAGATTCTATGAAGGAAGTTTTTGGAGAATGGAAAGAGAAAGTATTCTTTTAATGGATAATAAGCATAAAAAATTTACGATTGGTATTGAAGAAGAGTATATGATATGCAACCCAAAAACCGGTGATTTGGTTGATAGAGCAACGCTAATTATGGACTATTTTAAGGAATCATTACCAGATAGATTTTCTTTTGAATTAATAGAAGCTGAAATTGAATCTAATACATCGGTGCATTATGATATAAGAAATGCGATTAAAGAACTTTCTAGCTTAAGGTCAAAACTAAAGGATTTAGGTCAAAATAATGATTTTTCTATAGGTATAAGTGGAACGCATCCTACTGCAAAAGCAAATGAACAAAATTTTATCAAAAATGAGTCTTATGATTGGGTAAGCAATCAACTTGGATATTATGCTCAGAGGAATATAACCTTCTCAACTCACATGCATATCACTATTCCTGAATTTGAATATTCAGTAAATGTTATGAATGGTCTGAGACGATGGATTGGGCCACTTTTAGCTTTATCTGCTAATTCTCCATTTTTTGATGGTCAATTAACAAAAATGAGATCTTCTAGAACGATGCAGTTTGGTGCCTTTCCAAGAACGAATATTCCAAATAAATTTAATTTACTATCAGATTACCTTGATTACAATGATAAGCTTATTGCATCTAAATCTATAGTTAAGAATAGGCATGTTTGGTGGAAAATTAGACCTCACCTAGATTATAAAACTGTAGAATTTAGGGTATGTGATGCACAAAGGTCACTAGAAAATGTAAGAATTTTATCTTCATTGTGTCGAGCTTTAGCGTATACTAGTTTTATTGATTTTAAAAAGGGAAAACTTTTTGAAGATTTATCTGTTGAATTTTTAAATGATTCTTTATGGAAAGCTTCTAGATTTGATTTTGATTCATTAATTTATGATGAGGTTTCAGATAATATTTTAACTATGAAGGAATTGATTCTTAGTATGTATGAGTATTCATTGGAAGCATTAAAAATTTTTGGTGATGAAGATATTATTGAAGGTATTGAGTCTATTTTAAATAATGGTAGTGAATGTGATGCTCAGATTGATGTTTATAATAAGCATGGTTATGAAGGTTTAAAATTATTTTTAATTAATAATGTTGATTTTTAAAAAGGAGTTAAAAGAAAATGGCACGTAAAATAGTTCATGTTGTAGGTACTGGTACGATTGGAGAACCTCTTATTGGTTTATTATGTGATTTTAAAGAAGAATTAGGTATAGATGAGGTAACTTTTCATAAAAATACCCCCTTATCATCAGATAAAACAAAAGTTATAAATTTATTAAAGAGAGGCGCTAGATTAAGTACTAATAAAGAAAAGTTTGAAGGTTTTCAAGATATAAATTTAAAACCTGAATTCACAACTGAGGAAGCTTTAGATCGCGCTTCTGTAGTTATAGATTGTACACCTACTGGGTATGGCCATAAAAATAAAAATCAATATTATGAAAAATATTCTCATAACACATTAGGTTTTGTAGCTCAAGGCTCAGAATTTGGATTTGGTAAAATGTATGCAAGGGGTATTAATGATAACACTCTTATTCATGGAGAAGATAAATTTATTCATGTTGTATCTTGTAATACTCATAATTTATCTGTTATAACTGATACTCTTGCTCTTAAAGATGGTAAAGATAATTTAATTAATGGTAGATTTAATTTGATTCGTAGAGCAAACGATGTTAGCCAAGCTAAAAATTTCATTCCTTCTCCTCAGGTAGGGGCCCATAAAGACCCTGTGTATGGAACCCATCATGCCAGAGATGCTGCTAAACTTTTTGAAACTCTTGATCTTAATTTGGACTTATTTTCATCAGCGATGAAAATTAACACACAATACATGCATATTTTATATTTTCATTTAATAGTTAAGAAAAAAAATACTATTGAAGAAGTTATTAATAAATTAGAAGCAAATGATAGAATAGCTATTACTGATAAAATAAACTCCAATGAAGTATTTTCTTTTGGTAGGGATTATGGCCATTATGGTAGAATACTAAATCAAGCTGTTGTTGCTAGATCTTCATTAGCGGTTAGAAATGAAAATGAAATAATGGGTTACTGCTTCACTCCACAAGATGGAAATTCATTGTTAAGTTCATTAGCGATTACGGAATGGTTTTTATATCCAAATTCCTATGAGGATAAGATTCAATGTCTAAAACCATTATTCTTTGATGAGGTTTAGATATTAAAGATATTATTTACAATCAAATATGTAAAATAATAAATAAATTTTTTTTTGATAACGAAGTATTTATTCTTTCTATTTCTGGGGGGTTAGATAGTATAATACTTCTTAACTCTATGCTTGAAATAAAGAAAACTGTTCCCATAGATATTAAGTTATTTCATGTAAACTACAATATGCACTCAAAGTCTAAAATAATGAGTGATTATTGTTTAGAAATTGCAAAAAAAAACAATTTAGATATTTATATTGAAGATTGTGATTCTAAAAAATTTAATAATACAAACATTGAATCTCAAGCTAGAGAGTTTAGATATAATAGCTTAAGAAATATCTGCATTAAAAATAATATAAATTATGCTTTAACTGCTCATCATGAAGATGATCAGATTGAAACAATTTATATGGCAGAAAAGAATAATAGTTCATGGGTTTCAAAAATTGGTATTCGGTCAAAAAGTTTTTTACATAATGATGACGCTAGCAAGATCTATTTAATTAGGCCAATGCTAAATATTTCTAAGAATGAAATTATTCAATATGCTAATAAAAATAATTTAACTTATTTTGATGACCCAACTAATGATAATTTTAATTTTTTAAGAAATAAGACAAGATATCAAATTAAAGATAAAAAAAATGATTTAAAATTTAGAAAAAATTATTTAAGAATTAGTAAAAACAATTTGATAAAATTAGATAAGATTTCTAATCAAATTGATAGTCAGTTTTATAATTTAATTTTTTTATTAAAAACTAATGATATATGTGTGTTAGATAAAAAAAATCTTGTTGCGCAAACATATGATTTTGTATTTTTGTTTTTTAAAAAAATACTAAGAGAAAATTTTCATTTTAATCAGAATTTATCATCAGATTATTGGCAGAATTTGTATCATTTTATAAATGGAAATAAAGTAGGTAATTCTTTTCTTTTAAATGATAAAATCAATTTCTCTAAATCAAAAGAGTGTATATACATATATACTAAATTAAATTGTTTAATTAAAACTAAAATAACTGATTTTGGTAATTACTTCTTTAGATTAGGTACAATTAGCATTTGTCAAAGTAATCAATTTATTAAATTTGAAAATAAAGAGGGAATTTGTGTTCCTTTTATATTTAATAATGGTTTAGAAGTTGATAAATGGAAACATGGAGATAAATGTTTATCATCAGAAGGTAATCAAATTAATGTTAGTGATATTTTTATCAATAATAAATTATCACTTTTTCATAAAGAAAATTATCCTTTAGTAAAATACTTAGATAAAATAATTTGGATTCCTTATTTATTCTGTGCTAAAATTGATAAAATTGATAACCATAAGGAATATCTTGTGTTAAGATGGAATTTAAATTTATGATTATATATGATAACAAAAAGTTTAAAAAAGTTATTTCTAATAAAGAAATTACTACTAAACTTTTAGAAATTTCTAAGAAATTAAATAAATACTATAAGTCTAAGGATTTGGTTATTATTTGTGTTTTAAATGGTTCTGTTATGGTTTTAAATGAGGTTTTAAAAAATTTAGATTGTAATTACACTACTGATTATATTCACGCGTCCTCATATAAGGGTGGAACTAAAACTTCTGGAACAATTGATGTGATTCAAGATATTGCCACCAATATTACTAATAAGCATATTTTGATTATAGAAGATATAGTAGACACTGGAACAACTTTAAATTTTATTTGCAAAAAATTATTAAAAATGAAACCAAAAGATATAAAAGTTTTTTCTTTACTTTATAAATATGAAAAATATAAATTTGATATTAAGATTGATTGGTATGGATTTAAAATTCAAGATATTTTTACTATTGGTTATGGTATGGATTATAACTTTAAGTTTCGTGGATTAAATGATATATATGCTTTATCATAAAATTGTAATAAATTAAGTGCTATGAAAAATAAAAAGAATAAAAAAATTAAATTTAAATTAGGTAACAACTTAATGGTTTGGGTTATGATTGTTATAGCTTCTTTTTATTTAGTTCAGTTAATACCTAATTCTTTATCTACTAAAGAAGTTAATTATAATCAGTATAGAGATTATTTATTAAACAGTGACATTTATTATATTCAATATGGTCAAGATGAAAAAATTGTTTTTTGGCTTAAAGGTGATGAGATTGGTTTGAATAAATTCTGGACAGGTCTAGACAAATCAGAAAAAGAAGATTGGGTTAAATATAATGTGAATAATATCGAAATTAAACCTAAAGATGGTTTAGGTTTAATGGATGTAATTTTTAATTTAGCGCCTTGGGTAATAATTATTTTATTTTGGTTTTTTATGATGAGAAGAATGCAAGGTGGTGGTGGTGGCCAAGGTGGTATTTTTAATTTTGTTAAAAGTAAAGCTAAAATGATTAGTCCTGAAAATTCAAAAACTTCTTTTGATGATGTAGCAGGTTGTGAAGAGGCAAAAATTGAATTGCAGGAGATTGTTCAATTTTTAAAACGACCTAAAAAATATTTATCTATTGGAGCTAAAATACCTAGGGGAGCATTATTATTAGGATCTCCAGGTACAGGTAAAACTCTTTTAGCTAGAGCAGTTTCAGGTGAAGCACAAGTACCATTTTTTACAATTAGTGGTGCAGAGTTTGTTGAAATGTTTGTAGGAGTTGGTGCTAGTAGAGTTCGTGATTTGTTTGCTCAAGCAAAAAAGTTTGCTCCAAGTATTATATTTGTTGATGAAATTGATGCCGTAGGTAGACATAGAGGCTCAGGAATGGGTGGAGGACATGATGAAAGAGAGCAAACACTCAATCAAATTCTTGTTGAAATGGATGGCTTTGATACTAGAGATCATGTTATTTTATTAGCTGCTACTAATAGGCCAGATGTCCTTGATAAAGCATTGTTAAGACCTGGCCGGTTTGATAGACAAATAGTTGTAGATGCTCCTACCTTAGAAGGAAGAGAGGCTATATTAAAGATTCATACAAGTAAAGTTCCTTTAGCTAAAAATGTTAAATTGATTGATATTGCAAGAGGTTGTCCTGGTTTGGTTGGTGCTGATTTAGAGAATTTAGTTAATGAAGCTGCATTATTAACGGCTAGAAAAAATAAAAAAACTGTTTCAATGCTAGAATTTGAAGAAGCAAAAGATAAAGTAATGATGGGGGTTGAAAGAAAGAGTATGATTTTAACAGATCATGAGAAAAAAATAACTGCTTATCATGAAGCAGGACATGCTCTTGTTGCGCATTATACTAAAAACGCAGATCCTGTTCATAAAATTACTATTATTCCTAGAGGTATGGCTTTAGGGCTTACTGCGCAGCTTCCAGAGCATGATATGCACAATTATTCTAAATCTTATTTGTTGGCAAAAATTGATGTTTTAATGGGTGGTAGATCAGCAGAAAAATTAATTTTTAAAGATACAAGCTCAGGAGCTAGTAATGATATTGAGGTTGCTACACATATAGCTAGAAGCATGGTTTGTGAATGGGGAATGAGTGAAAAGATTGGTCCTATTAAATTTGGTAAAAAAGATAGCGAGATGTTTTTAGGAAGAGAAACTTCAGGTTCAAAAGATTATGGGCATGAAATTAGTAAGACTATTGATCAAGAAATTAAAGATTTTGTATTTAATGCTGAGGAAAATGCTGATAAATTATTAAAGAAAAGAGAATCTGAGTTACATAATTTAGCTAAAGCTTTATTAGATTATGAAACTATTGATTCTATTCAATTACCTAAAGTTCTTAAAGGAGAGTTATTAGATGTTCTTAATGACGATTCTAAAATGGAAAATAAAAATCCATTAAAAAAACGTAAAAGAAGAACTACTTCAACCAAAAACTGAGAATAAAACTGTAAAGTTTATGTATTTTAAAGATTTTTTGAACAAAAATTCAAAAACATTAATTATGGGTATATTAAACATTACTCCAGATTCTTTTTATGATGGTAATAAATATTTTGATTCTAATTTAAATAAAAAGTTTAGTGAGCTTAATAATAAATGTGATATTATTGATGTTGGAGCTGAATCATCAAGGCCAGGTGCAAATCCTATACTTGAAGAAGATGAAAAAAATAGAATTTCAAAATCATTTAAATTTTTAGTTAATAAAAGTAAATATTATTCAGTAGATACATACAAGCCAAGTGTAGCAAGTTTTTGTATTGAAAATGGTTTTAATATGATTAATGATATTAAAGGAGGTTCAAACAGAGATATGTTTGATGTGGCATCTAACTATAAAGTTCCTATTATATTAATGCATATGCAAGGTAATCCAATAAATATGCAAGAAGAGCCTAAGTATGATAATATTGTTGATGATTTAAAGTCTTTTTTTGAAAAAAGAATTAATACAGCTATTAAACATGGAGTAAATCCAAAAAATATTATAATTGACCCAGGAATTGGATTTGGAAAAACAATTGCACAAAATGATCAAATTATAAATAGTATATCTAAATTTAAAGATTTTGGTTCTCCAATTTTAATTGGTCTTTCCAGAAAATCTTTTTTAACATATAAATCAAATGAACCAAAGGATAGGCTAGAATCATCTTTGGCTGTTTCAGCTATTGCTATTAATAATGGTGCAGATATTATTAGAGTACATGATATTGAAAAAACAATTGAAGTTTTTTCTATTATAGATAGGATATTAAATAGATAAAATGCAATTTTTAGAATTTAAAGAGTTATATGATAGTTTGAAGGATAGATATTCTCAAATAAATAGTTATTTAGATTTAAATCAAATAAATGAGAAAATAAAATCTTTAAAAGATAAAACATTAATTGAAGGATTTTGGGATGATAAAAATAATGCTTCAGGCATATTAAAACAAATTTCAAGATTTGAATATGATTTAAATTTTTATAATACAATTTCATCAAAATATGATGATTTATGTTTATGTTATGAATTAGCTCAAATGAATCAGAAATTAGAATCTGAATCGATAGATATCATTCAAGATTTTTCTAAATTAATAGATCAGTTAGAAGTCAAAGAAACGTTAAATCAAAGAGACGATTATAGAAATGCTATCATTCAAATACATCCAGGAGCGGGTGGTGTTGAATCACAAGATTGGGCAAGTATGCTATATAGAATGTACTCTAAATGGATTACAAACAATAAGTTTGATTCTAAACTAATTGAATACCAGCCAGGAGATGAAACGGGTATAAAGGATGTCGTGCTTGAAGTTAAAGGTGAGTATGTATATGGATTTTTAAAATCTGAGATGGGAGTGCATAGATTAGTAAGAATTTCTCCTTTTGATAGCAATTCAAGGCGACACACATCTTTTGCTTCAGTTTTTGTTTATCCAATAGTAGATAATGATATTGAAATTAATATTAATGATAATGAAATTAGAATTGATACCTATAGAGCTAGTGGTGCTGGAGGTCAGCATGTTAATAAAACGGACTCTGCTGTACGTATTACTCATATAAAGACAGGGATAGTTGTTCAATGTCAGAATCAAAGAAGTCAATTAAAAAATAAAAATACAGCATTAAAACTATTAAAGAGTAAATTATATCAAGTAAAATTAGATGAGATGAATAATGATATTGATCAAAAAAATGATAACAAGAAGGATATTTCTTGGGGAAGTCAAATACGGTCTTATATATTTCACCCATATAATCTTATCAAAGATCATAGAACTAAGTACGAAACAAGTAATATTGATTCTGTGATGGATGGAGATTTAGATGGCTTTATGAAGCATTACTTATTAAAAAACATTGGAGAGTAAATTGGATCAAAATGAACAAAAAAGTTTAAAGCAAATTATTGATTATAGAATAGAAAAAATTAATCAATTAAGAGATAATGGTATTGAGCCATATCCATATAACTTTAACAAAGAATATGACGTTTGTAATGTTTTATCTTCTGAAAATAAGTTACAGGATAAAGTTATTGCAATTGCTGGAAGAATTATATCTCTAAGAAGTATGGGTAAAGCATCTTTTATGAATATTCAAGATGAGACTGGAAAAATACAATTATATGTTAAAAATGATTTAATTGGTTTAGATAATTATGATAAAATTGCAAAAGTTTTAGATATAGGAGATATTATTGGTGTCCAAGGGCAGTTGTTTAGAACAAAGACTGATCAATTATCTTTAAGAGTTTCTTCTTTGATGTTGTTATCTAAAAATATACGGCCATTACCAAATATTAAAGAAAAAGATGATCATAACTTTTTTGCATTTGAAGATAAGGAAAATAGGTACAGATATAGACATCTTGACTTAATTGTTAATCCAAAAAATAAAGATTTATTTAAGGGTAGATCAAATATCATATATAAAATCAGAGAAATATTAAATAAGAAAGGTTTTATGGAAGTTGAGACCCCAACACTTCAAAATATACATGGTGGTGCTTCTGCTAAACCTTTTATTACTCATCATAATGCATTAGGTCAAGATTTTTATTTAAGGATAGCTGAAGAATTGTACTTAAAAAGATTATTAATAGGTGGTTTTGAAAAAATATATGAAATAGGTAAAAATTTCAGAAATGAGGGTATAGATCGAACTCATAATCCTGAATTTACAATGCTAGAATTATATGAATCTTATTCTGATGTATCTGGTATGATGAGCTTATGTGAAACCTTAATAAAAGATGTTAGTAAAAGTTTAGATATAGAAGTCGTAGAATTTATGGGTAATAAGATTAATCTGAATCAAAAATTTAGCAAAATTTCGATGAGTGAGTTAGTTGAGAATGAAATAGGCGCTGATGTCTTGAATATGAATAATAGTCAATTATATGAGTTATGTAAAAAGCATAATCTTGATGTTGATAAAAAAATGAATTTTGGACAATTATTTGATAAGTTATTCTCTAGTTTGATTGAACCTAAATTAATACAACCTACATTTGTTTTTGATTACCCAAAATCAATTTCTCCTCTTGCAAAAGTTCATAGAAAAAACAGCGAATTGGCAGAACGATTTGAACTTTTTATAGCAGGTATGGAATTTGCAAACGCTTTCTCAGAATTAAATGACCCTATTGATCAAAGAAAAAGATTTGAAGATCAACTTGCTTTATTAGAATCTGGAGATGAAGAAGCTCATCAAATGGACGTAGACTTTATAGAGTCTATGGAAGTAGGTATGCCTCCAACTGGTGGAATAGGTATAGGTATAGATCGTTTAGTTATGCTTCTTTTAGAGAAAGATTCTATTAAAGATGTTATTTTGTTTCCATCACTTAGAAATAAATAATGAATGCCTTTTATTTTATTTTTTCTAGATTTAAAAAATTAAAATCTAAAAAAGGTTTTCTATCATTTAATTTTTACTTATCTGTTTGTTTGATTACATTTAGTTTTATTGCTATTGTTTTGACAGATTCATT
>JAAZYZ010000052.1 GCA_014239355.1 Fidelibacterota bacterium | reverse complement strand
CGATATCTTGTACAAGGATTAGGCAATGTTTTTGAATATGATGGAGAGAAACAAATACTTGTATGTAGTGTAGATGATTTTACAATTCTTCAAAGTTTTGATATGGAAGGAGAATTTGATGGTTCTGAAACTTTTACTGATGTTATTATAAATCCTGCTCCATATGTATTAATACCTTCAGCTTCTGAAGTTTTAGACTATGCTTATTCATTTCCTCCTAATTCCAGAGTGATTATAAGAGTATTTGATATATCAGGTAGATTTATAACTACTTTAGTTGATAAATATTATGCATCATCTGGGACCGTTAGAAGGGAAGAATCTTCATCAGCTTGGGATGGGACAAATCAAATGGGACAGATTCAACCACCTGGAACATATTTAATGCACATGGAAGCTAGTAATTTTCAAACAGGGAAAACAAGTATTGATATTGCTCCTGTAGTAATAGGGGTTAAAAAATGAGAAATTTTTTCTTTATTATATTATTTTCATTATCATTTACACAAGTGTTTAGTACATATGATTATGTTGGTTCAAGAGCTACAGCAATGTCAGGAGCAATAACAAGTGGCTCAGATATAGAGTCAGGAATATTCCACAATCCTGCACACTTATCAAATATGAAAGGTAGACACATCATCAGCGGTTATAGTGATTTATATAACTTAGATTTTTTAACATATTCCCATTTTGGTCTTTCATATAATAACTATTCAATTAATTTTGAAAAAATGTCAACAGATATCAATGGGACTAGCTTATCGTCAGAATCTGCCCTTGGTATAGCAAAAGGGTTGAGTCTTTATAAAGATAGACAATCTTTCATATCATTTGGTTCTAGATTAAATATTTATAGCTATGATTTTGGAAAATCTGCAGGCACAGAAGGTGATGGTAGTAATGGTATTAATGTTGGTTCAGGTATTGCTTCAGGGATTGATTTTGGTTTTCATGCACACTTGAATCAGAAATATTATTTTGGTTATTATCTTAAAAATATTTTTTCATATATTGAAGATTCTAATTTAGGATCTAGTTTACCAAAGACATTTAGTATTGGATTGTCTTATAGCCCTTATCAAGATTTATTAACAAGCCTTGATATGAACCAGTTATCTGGTCATAAGAATGCTGAAGTACGATTTGGGATTGAATATCAATTATTGGACTCATTTACAATTAGAACAGGACTTCAAAGTAATCCTAATAGATTTTCTGGTGGTTTTGAATTTAGTGGTACAGATAAAATAGATATAGCTTATAGCTTTCTTACTCACCATATTTTATCTACGACACATCAGTTTTCAATTACTGTTAATTTCTAATTATGTATAAATTTTTTATATATTTTTTTAGTTTAAATCTCTTATTATCATTTAATATCAATAAAGCCTCTAAAAAAGATTGGGAGGATTTATCTCAATATTTTTCTGAAGATAAAATTAACTTAATTAGAGATTATATAGATTATGGTAGTGAAATTAAAACCATATATGATTTACTTGATATTAATGGAATAGATATTATTGATATTAATCAATTAAAACCATTTATTACAATTAAGCTTTCAGATGATAATTTATCCTTTTCAAGAAGATCTTCATATAAACTAGAGAGATGGCTTTCTTCATCTGAAAATCAAGAAGGATTATCTGAAAGTTGGCTTGATCTTTATTTTAATCCAATGAATGTGAATGATATGAATTATGATGATTTATATTCTTTACCAAATTTAAGTCCTATTGATGTTAGGGCCGTTTTATTACAAAAAGAAAAAGGGTATATAAATGGCACCTTTCAATTGAAAAATTCACCTGGAATTAGTTATTATGGGTATAAAAATTTAATTGATTTTGTTGGATTTGATGATGCTTCCTCTAATAAAAATTATTTTCGGTTTTCAAATATAGTTAGAAATACTCCTTTAACTAGTACTCCTGATGATGATGCTAGCATTGTAGAATTTTATAATCCTGAGATTCCTCAAATATTATCAAAGTGGATTATATCAAATAAACATTTTTCATCTGGTTATTTATATAATAGAAATGTAGGGGAGATATCTGAAAACAGTACGGAAAAATTTTATCTTGCATTTAAAAAATTAAAAATCTATTTAGTTGATGATCAGGGGTATGAAAAAGATTCATTTTTTAATTTTCAAATTGATCGTTTAGTTTTAGGAAATTTTACTGCTTCATTTGGTCAGGGTGTTGTATTTGAAAGTAGTGATTTTTTTAGCCCTAGAAGAACTGGATTTGGTTTTTCAAAACGTTTAAATGGAATTCATCCAGATGAAACTCGTAGTAGTCAATATACATTAAATGGTTTAGGATTACAATTATCAAATAAGATATTAAGAATTGCGTTGTTTGGTTCTAGAGATAAAAGAGATGCTATTATAAATGAAGATGGAAGTTTTACTTCACTGATTGTGATGCAGCCAAGACTCTCATGGGGTTTAGGTTATGATGGTGATACAACAGTTTTTCATCAGCTCACAGATTCTGTAGAAGAAATTACTTTTGGAACAGATATTAGAATATCTCCAATTATAGGAACTAATTTAGGTTTTACTGTTTATGAAAGTTTATATGATAGAGTACTAGACCCCCAAATAAGGCAGACTATTGTTGGTGGTCCTGACCCAGATTATTCAGGTGATACTTATTATTTAACATATTTAACAAATTCTGCAGATCCAGAAATTGAAGCTATGTATTCTAATTCATCTGAAGCTTCTTTATTATTAAGTTCATTAAGATCTTCTATAAAGTCATCTAGAAAAGTTATGGGATTTAATTTTTCATCAGTTATAAAAAATATATCGATACAAGGTGAATATGGAGCTTTATTAAATAATTATACAATTAAAAATATTAAAAATTCTCCTAAGGCTTCTGTTTTAAGTAGTTATTTTCAATTTGATAATTTTAATTTATTATTATTGTATAGAAATTATGATTTACACTATGATAATCCCTATCAAAGATCATTTTCAAATTATCAACGTTATAAAACATCTATACTCGAAGATTCCTATTGGTTAGATGATCCAGTCTATGCATTTTTATATACAGCCAACCCTCAACCTCAAGCTGAAGAGGGGTTCTATATTAATTCACGGTATCAATTTCATAGAAATATAACAGGAATTTTACAATCTGATCATTGGACTAGAAAAGCAGATGATGCAAAATATTTTAGGACAGTTTTATCATTACAATGGAGGCCAGTATTTAAATATCGTATTTATTTAAGACAAAAATGGCAAGCAAGAGGAACTTTTGATATATTTCATCCAAGTCCTTATTATTCAAGAGAAACAAGAATTAGAGTTAAAATGCTGTTATCCAATTATAATGAATTAGAGTTTTTATATGCGCGTGGTTATACAACTTTTTCACCTAGACCTCGGTTAACTGATGGCCCTAATGGAGAAGATATGGTGATAGGTGATATTGGGTCACCTGATAGAACAATTGGTGTATCATTAAAATATAATGTAAATGAAAAATTTAAAATACGAACAGGTTCTTTATATGTTACAGGTTTCACTTGGTATTTTGGAGATAATGATTTTAGAATATTTGATAGTGATTTTGGTGCTTTCCATCATTGGCTTTCATTTCATAGCTTAGTTAATGAACGATTGTCATTTAATTTTAAAGTTAGTTTTACATCTGATCATCCAATGACTAATATTACTGAGGCACAAACAGAAGAAGGAAATTGGATTACTAATCCATGGGTTTCTAATAAACAATTTGATTATAAAATACAGGTAGATTATGCATTCTAAATTTTTAACTATATTAATATTATTTAATTTAATTTTTTGTCAATCATTATTAAATAGAGCAATTGGAGAAAATATAATATTTGGATCCCCACGTGCATATGCCATGGGGGGAACAAATAGTATTAATGGAGATAATTCTTCTTTAATCAAATATAATCCTTCTCTTATGAAAAGAGCTGTAAATGATAAGCCTTTATTTATTGATTTTCAGTTTAATTTAAATTTCAATAGTGAACGTCGTAGTATTTTAGTTAAAGATTATTTTGGTGATTTTTTAACTTATGCTGATTATGTTCATAATGTAAATGTTTATAATTATTTTCAAGGTGGTTTTATATCTAATATAAATAATTTTCTTGCTGTTGGGTTATCCTACTTACCTTTAGCATCATTTAATTATGACTATATTGAAGAAGTAAGAGGAAGTACAGATATTGAAGATGGAGATGTAGGTTTAAAAGACCCTTTAGAAGGTTACCATCAATTTCATTCTAGTGGAAATTTAAATACAATTTCATTTGGACTTTCATTTTCAAATAAAACCGGAAGAATGAAAAATATTAATTTAGGAGTAGGATTTAATCAAACTCTTAATATGACTATTAAAGATGAATATAGAATAGATACGTTATCCACTGATTTTGAAAATTTGTCATTAGCTAATAGTTATTTTAAAGAGCAATCACTTGAGACTTTAGGTAATTTTTTCTCATTTGGAGTCAGTTATTCACAAAAAGACCTTTTGTTTTCTTTAAATGTTGAAGGTGATTTGTTGATTCAGACACAAGATTTTAATTCATATAATTTTATTGATTCTCTTGGAATTATATCATACTTAGATAGTACTAATACAAATTATATTGTACAGGGACTAAATTATTATAAACCTATACAATATCATTTTGGTGTTTCATATAATCCAAAAGATAATTCTGATTTAACACTGTCTACTGAGATACAATATAATCAGTTTGACTTTCCTTCTATAACATATTTTAAAGATTCTTATATATATAAGTTTGGTTTTGAGTATATAATGCCAAGTGATATACCTATAAGAGCTGGTTTAATATATAAGCAATCTCCTATGACTGTTTTACCAGATCAATCCATCATTACTTGGGGTTCTGGTGGAAACTATGGACGATTTGCCTATGACTTTTCTTGTTCATATACATTTTTTGATTACTATTATCCAACTTTATTTGTTGTAACTAATGAAGAGTATAATAATTTTGATCAAATTATAGAGTCTAACTTTAGTTTTATATTAGGTGTAAAATATTTTTTAAAATGAGAAAATTTTTAATATACATTTTTTTTCAAACTATTTTTTCAAATCATATAGTAATTGATTTAATAACTACTAATGATATACATGGTGTGATAAATCAACAAACAGCATATTTCATGAATCCAGAATACCCCCCAAATATTGTTGGAGGTGCAGCTTTTTATAAATATGTTAATGATTTGAAACAAACTAATTCTGATAATCTTTTAATTTTAGATGCAGGTAATTTTTTTCAAGGCTCAAATTTTGGTATGCATGATAAAGGTTCATCTATGATTGAATGGATGAATATGATAGGTTATGATGCAGTTGTACCAGGACAATATGATTTTATATTTGGGGCAGAAAATTTAAATAAACTTATTAATGAAGCTAATTTTCCAACACTGGCCTCAAATTTAAATTGTAATGCATGTTTTGATACAATAAAACCATATATAATTAAAGAAATTAATGGAGTGAAAATTGGAATTTTAGGTATTGTAAATTCTGATATTCCTGAACTTATTCCAAAATCTAAATTAGATGATATTTCATTTTTATTTGAAGTGGAATCTATGAAGAAATGGATACCAGAGATGAAAAAAAATGGAGCAGATATAACTATTGTACTTACTAGTTCTGGAGTACCATGGGATAGAGATGAAGTATATAATGATTTTATTAATAATAAAGATGAAAATAAATCTTTAAATGCTATTGAAATGGGTTATTATGCTGAGGGAGTTGATTTAATTGTTTCAGGAGGTATTTCAAAAGGATATAAGACAGCATGGTATAATCCAACATCACACTCATATACTATACAAAATTATGGAAATGGAACGAGTTTTGGTCATATAAAATTAAAAATAGATAAAAAGTACAAAAAGTTTATAGGGTTTGACTACGTAAATAATAATGAAATTTCACATACTTTATTTTCTGATGATTTTCAACCTGACAAAGATATTAAAAAGTGGATTAACCAAAAGTTATCTTCAATTGATTATTCAAAATCTTTCGAGTTAAGCAATACAGATAATTATATAGATGCCAACTCTGATAATTGGCAGGTGCCTTCATTTGATACCGAAGAAGGAATTGAGATTATTACATGGAATTGTGAATTTTTTCCTGCAGCAAATGACTCTACAATTAAGGCACTTTCAGAAATAGTGAAGGATATTAATTCAGATATTATTGCATTTCAAGAAATTAAAAAAGCAGGTTGGTTTGAAAAATTAATGGAAAGATTACCGGAATATAGTTATGTTATTTCTTTACAAGCTTCTTTTATGGATTTAGCAATAATTTACAAAAAAGAAATGTTTGATTTTATTTCACATACTGAATTGTTTTCAGATAATGATTATAATTTTGCTGGTAGGCCACCATTAAAATTAGATTTACGTGACAAAAAAACCGGTACTGATTTTAGTATTATTAATTTACATATGAAATGTTGTGATTCTGGTTTAAAAAGAAGGAAAAAAGCATCACAAATGCTTTATGAACATGTTTCATCTAATAAAGGGCATAATAACTTTATTGTATTAGGAGATTGGAATGATGATTTAAAAGATGCTGATAATGAGCATTGTTTTATGCCGTTTTTAAATGATAATAATTTTTATTTTGTAAATAATGAAATAGTATGGGACCTAAATCAAGCTAGTTACCCTAAACATCCTTATTTTAGTTTTTTAGACCATATTCTTGTGCATAAAAATTTTGTTAGTTTAGAATCAATCAATAATGTGATAACAATCCCAATAGATGACTATATGAATGGGTATGACATATATGAAACCTATATTTCTGATCATAAGCCAGTTTTGTTATCATTTAATATTAATTTGAAGAAATAAAATCTAATTCTTAAATTAGTTTATGAAAAAAATTATTTATAAAAATATATTATTTATTTTTTTATCATTGATACTATGTCAATCTAATCATCCCTATCCGCCATTATATTTGATTACAATTCCAACTTCTGGAGTCTTGCCTTATGGTAACTATTCTTTAGAAGGTTTATTAATTGATCAAGGAGGTATCGTTCCAAAATTATCAATTGGAATATCAGAAAAACTAACCTTAGGAGTATCTTGGGGAATTCAAAATTTAATTGGTGATAGTCGTATATTATTTAATAAAGATTATCCTGAATATCATTTTAAATATAGAATCTTTGATGAAGATTTAGTTAAACCGGCTTTAGTATTAGGGTTTGATTCACAGGGACGTGGACAATATAGAAAAATCACTGACATACAAACTCAAGAGAGTTTTTATCGTTATCAGCATAAATCATTTGGATACTATCTTGTCGCAAGTAAAAATTATATTTTTATGGGAAATTTAGGTGTGCATATCGGTATCAATAAGTCTTTAGAATCTGATGATGGAGATGATGATATCAATATTTTCTTTGGTATTGATAAAGAGATTAATAAGTCCATTTCTTTTATGTTGGAATATGATGCTATGCTTAATGATAATAATAATGGGTATGATTATGATGATTTATCAATAGGTAAAGGTATAGGCTATTTAAATGCAGGATTTAGGTGGATGATAGCAGATAATATATTAGTAGAATTAAATTTCAATGATATAAATAGAAATCAAAAAGTATCAGAAACCGCTCACCGAGAATTTAAAATTATATATTCTAAGAAATTTTAAACTCTTCATTTATTATGAATTTATCTCATAATATAAAACAAAAAGCTCTTGAACTTGGCTTTTCAAAAATTGGTATAGCAAAAGCACAATTTCATCAAGAAGATAAAATCAACTTAAATCATTGGCTTGATCATGGATATCATGGTTCTATGGATTGGATTGCTAGGAGAAGAAAAGAAAAAGCAGATATATTTAAATATTATCCGAATGCTAAATCAGTAATATCAGTAGCTTTAAATTATTTTACTGGAAATTCTAAAGATTACTTTTCAAATCATAAAATTTCAAATTATGCTTGGGGAGATGATTACCATATTTTGTTAAAATCAAAATTACACATTTTGTTAGATCACATTAAAAATTATGATAGTAGTTTAAATGGGATATGTTGTGTTGACACATCTCCTATCTCAGAAAAAGTGTGGGCACAAAGAGCCGGTTTAGGTTGGATTGGCAAACATACTAATTTAATTACAAAGGATTTTGGTACTTGGGTTTTTCTTGGAGAAATTGTCACAGATTTTGAATTGGATTATGATAAAGTATTTTCCACTAATTTATGTGGTTCTTGTACAGCTTGTATAGAAGCTTGTCCTACTGATGCAATTATTGAAGATTATAAACTAGACGCAAATAAATGTATTTCTTATCAGACTATAGAAAACAGAAAAGAAATTCCTGATGAATTTATTGGTAAAATGGATGATTGGATTTATGGTTGTGATATTTGTCAGGAAGTATGTCCTTGGAATCATAGATTTTCAGTCATATCTGATGAAGCATCTTTTAAACCTAGAGAGTTTCTAAAAAATAATGATATTAATTTTATATATAAATTAAATCAACAGGAATTTTCAAAATTTTTCAAAAATAGTGCTATGAAAAGAACAAAACATATAGGTCTAAAAAGGAATATCGATTTTTTAAAAAATTAGTCTGCTTTGATAATATTTAAAAAGAATGCTTTAGAATAATTTGATGTAAATAACCCATAACCACCTTCAATATTTGAATCAGGCAATAGATATTGATTTCCTCCCAGAGGGTCACCACTTAAATAATCATAATAGGCATCATCAGAAGCTTGAACAACTATTAAATGTTTTCCATAATAATTAAAATATAGCCACATCATAGGTGTGGGGCTAGTTTCTACTGTCCATACAAATGGGTTAAGTAAATATGGATTATAGTTTTCATCTCTAAAATAAGGACCTTTCCAAATTTTAAAAACAGCAGTGGTATCATAAAAAGTATTAATCAAGGTTATATCTTGTATTTCATTTTGATTATAATCAAAAAAAGTACCATCATCATTTGATGGCTCTAAACCCAATTGTTTTTCTTCTAATGCATAAGATAGTATTCTTATTGCAGATAGATTTGGATTATTTTCTTCTTCCTGGTCATCTATATCTAGTACAAAATAGGGTTTTGATGCAAAACTACCAACACTACAACCATATCTTGATAATTCAATTGAGCTAATAATTTCTTCATCAATATAAGACTCTAATAAATTTGGATCTAAAATCCATAATCCATTGGTATCATCATTAATTAAATTAAAATTATCTACATTAATTGGTTCAATAATTTGCAATTCACTTGTCCAGTTTTCTCCAGAATTTTCACAAGTAGTTTCTCCATAAATTGTTGGATCTGAACATTGCTCACAATTATAATTATCTTCTATACTCCCAATAGTAAGATAACTTGGAGTTGTAGTAGTCCCAGATACTGTATAATCTTGATATATTACATTTAATGTATAGTTACTGTTTGGCCAGATTTTATAGTCTTCATTTTCATCGATAACATATTTTCCTAACTCATTTATTGTATTTAATGTAATAGTTCGGGTATTACTTTCATCTTGATCAAAAGCTCCAGTAATTGTTACGTTTGCATCATTAATATACAATTGGTTTGCATTTTCAAGATCAGCATCTATCTCAGAGCTCATTGAGACTCTTATAGTGTCAATATCTCCATAAGCTATTCCATCAATTTCAAACAATTCAATTCTACCAAATACAACAAGCCCTTCTTGATATTCAGTTTCGTTATCAGGTAGTTCGCAACTTACAATTATAAAGATTAATATGTATATAAAGTATCTCATTAAAATTCTATAGAAAATCCTATTGTTGGTATTAATGGAAAAATACTGAGTTCTTGTTTTTGAGGAATATTTTCATCAGGTTCATCTACATTTGGTTCAGGTACCCATTGATTTCCATCAAAATAATACCCAGCTTCACCATCTCCATTTATATCATCTTCTAGTATATCCCAATCACCATCGTCATCAACACCTTCAGTATTTTGAGTTGTATAAAAGTATCTAAAAATGTTTCTTCTATTATATGCATTTATAACTTGAACAAAAAATTTCCCTTTTGTTTTTTTAGACAATTTAAATTCTCTAATTAATCCTAAGTCTAACCTATGATATGCTGGATACCGCGCTGAGTTTCTAGATCCAGGAATTGATCGCCAAATTGTTTCAGGAGAATCAGGCATATCTTCTAAATAATATCCTAGTATAGGTGTATGTGCTTGTCCTGATTGATAGGTAAATTTCCAGTTAAATTCCCAATTTTTTAATAAACCATTCTTTAATTTTTTATTACCAATAAAATTTAAGACATGTCTCCTATCCCAATTAGTAAAATATTTTACTCCATTCATTTCTTTTGTAGAGTAAGATAATGTATAATTAATCCAGCCTGTTAAATCACCTTTTAATTTTTGTGCAAACAATTCTATTCCACCTGCTTCTCCATCTGAGGGAGTTAAGATATCAGCTAATTCTTCACTTGAGACTTCTCCATCTGTAGTTGCTCTTTGATCTTCAAAAGTTAGCATATTATAAATATTTTTATAATAACCTTCTATTTGAAATTTATAATCAGAAATATATTTTTCATAGCCTAGAACTACATGTTCTGCTTTTCCTGCATTAACAGATTCATCTATTGCAATCCATGCATCTAATAAAGGAGGGTTAAAATCATCTTGGAATGTAAACATAAATTGGTCATAATTACCGATCGAAAAATTTATAAATTCATCAGGTTTCAAAATATGTTTCAAACCCAATCTTAAATTAGGATATAATTTATCATAATGATTTAATCGAACCCCTGGCTCAATAATCCAATTTTTATTTAGCACAATTTTTATTTGTGAGTAAATGCTCCATTCATTTGGACTGTTTACAAGAGAGAATAAAGTTGAGTCATCAAAGAAAGATTCATAACTAAATTTTAATTTTTTATATTGATAACCTGCTTTAGCTGTAATATTATTATTTAAAAAATACGATAAATCTCCTGATAGTGTTTGATCATTAATCGTATCTTCTTCATTTATACCAGAAGAACCACCTAATCCAAAATTCACAAAAAATTTGCTTTTAGCAAATAAAAAATTACCTATTAATTTTTCATTAAATAATCGTCTATATTTAATACTTGCAGTCTCATTTCCCCAATCACCCTGAATTGCAATAGGTCCATACTCAAAATCATCTAATCCATTATAAAAACTCACACTAATTCTATCTTTATAGGTTAAATCTGTAAAAGCATGGCCTTGTATATCATAAAAATAATATGGTGGAACACCTGTATAATCAAGTGCTTCAAATACTTTATCAAAATATGTTCTTCTTCCAGACACTAACCAAGCCCCTTTATAAAATGGACCTTCAGCTGTGGCCTTTGCTGATAATAAAGAAATATCAGCTTTTAATTTCAAGTCTTTTCTATTTCCTTCTCTACTTATTACATCTAATACTGCAGATAAGCGTCCCCCGTATTCAGCATTATAACCACCTTTAGTTAGATTAGCTTCTTTAATTGCCTCAACAATAAAATTAGAAAATATGCCGCCTAGATGTGATGGATTATATACAGTAATTCCATCAAGTAAAATTAAATTTTGATCCGTATTTCCACCTCGTATAATCAAACCAGTACTAAACTCTGATGATTGAAGGACGCCTGGTAAAGATTGAAGAGTTCTAAATATATCTGCTTCAGCTAGTGATGGTAATGCTGATAATTGTGCTTGGGTTACTTTTATACTACTATATTGAGTAAGAGTCTGTCTAGTTTCTTTTTCACCTTTAATTTCAGTTGTTTGAATTTCAATACTAGCTGGAGACAATTCAAAATCAATTACAATAGATTGATTAGCGCCCAACATAATTTTTTGATTAGTAGATGCATAACCTAAGTATTGGGTTACTATTTCAATATTATTAGATCTATTTTCATCTATAACGATTGAGTAAAAACCATTTTTATCAGTAGCAACGCCATTATTTGTATCAGATATAAAAATATTAGCACCAATTAAAGCTTCACCAGTATTTTTATTTGTTATAAAACCAGATATAACGATTTCTGAAAGAGAAATATTGAATAGAACAATAATTAAGAAAATATATTTATTCATAAATATAAAGTATTAATTAAAAATAAAAAGTAGAAGTTAATTTATTACAGTAACTCGTTTTTTAGATTTACCATTTTTACTAAAATCTTGAAATTTCACAACACCATCAGCTGTTGCAAATAGAGTATCATCTGTACCTTTTTTGACATTTTTTCCTGGATGGACTTTAGTTCCTCGTTGTCTTACTATTATTGAACCAGCTCTAATTTTTTGACCATCAGCTCTTTTTACCCCAAGTCTATTAGGGTTACTATCTCTACCATTTTTGGAGCTTCCAACACCTTTTTTATGTGCCATAATTAATCCTTATTTTCTTTAGCAGTTTTTTTAGCTGTAGTTTTTTTAGCTGTAGTTTTTTTAGCTGTTTTTAAATCTTGAATCTTAATAGTGGTAAACTGTTGTTTATGACCATTTTTTTTCTGATACCCTTTTCTTCTTTTCATTTTAAAGACAATTACTTTATCAGCTACTTCATGTGAAACAACTTTAGCTACAATTTTCATTGATGTTTTAGTTGAAACTTTACCATTATCACTAGTAAGTAAAACATTATCAAATTCTATTTTTGATCCTATTTTTTCATTTAGCTTAGGGACATCAATAGTTTGATTTTTTTCAACCTTAAATTGTTTTCCCTTTATATCTACAATTGCATACATATTTATACTCTTTATTTTAAGAGCGCTAATTTATTCAATTATTTATCATATTAGCAACATTAAAACTAATTAATCGATATATTCTTTCTTATCCTTAGAATATATTTTATATTCATGTGTGAATAATTTTTTATCAGGCTTGATATTTAATAGTACAAACTGTTTCCATAAAAACTTCTTTTTAAATATTTTGACATGCTCATTTATATAATCAATTACTTCAGGATTTAAAAATATATCTAATTGCATATCTTTATTATTTAATTTATAATTTTTAATTACATTTTCTAAGTTTGTTAATACAATTTCCTTTTTAAAAACTTTTCCTGTACCATTTGACACCTTACAATTCTCCTTCATAGTATCTAATAAATTTTGTCTAACACGTTGTCGTGTCATTTCTAACAAACCAAATTTTGAAAATTCTTCTGTTGCAACTTTTGCTGAATCTTTTTTTAATTCTTTTCTAAAAAAATCATAAACCTTTTTTCTATTTGCTGCTTTTAGCATATCAATAAAATCAATAACAATTAAACCACCAATATCTCGCAACCTTAATTGTTTTGCACATTCAGCTGCAGCTTCTAAATTTATTTTTAATGAATTTTCTTCATGATTTTTCTTACCAATATATCTTCCACTATTTACATCTATTACAATCATTGCTTCTGTATGATCAATTGCAAGATGCCCCCCACTTTTTAACCAAACTTTTTTATTTAGTGATTTACTGATTTGCTCTTCAATATTATATAAATTAAATATAGGTCGTTTTTTATTGTAAAAATTTATTTTTTCTAAGTGATTTGGATTAATTTTCTTTACATAATTACAAATAGAATTAAAAATATGTTTAGAATCAACGTATATATTGTTCACTTTATCATCAAATAAATCTCTAATAACCCTAAATGACATTGATCCATCTTCATGTACCAGTTTTGGCGCTTTTTTAGATTTACTTTTATTTATACAATTACTCCATTGTTTATATAGTGTATCAAATTCCTCTTTTAAAATTTCTTCATTTTTACCTTGAGCAGTTGTCCTAATAATCACACCTGTCTTTTTTGGCTTAAATGATTCAATCATTTTTCTTAATCTTCTACGCTCGTATTTATCATTTATTTTTTTAGAAATCCCTATGTAGGTTTGATTTGGGATTAATACTATTAAGGCTCCAGGAATTGAAATATCAGTTGTAATTCTAGCACCTTTACCTCCAAAAGGTTCTTTTACTACTTGCACTAAAATTTCATCACCAATTTTTAGATTTTTATTTTTATTTATTTTTGTCTTTTTATCATCTTCAAAAGTAATATTTTTATAATTTTCTTCATTATCTAATTCTGATAATGGAAGAAATGCATTGACATCACTATTAATATCAATAAATGATGCTTCTATTCCAGGAATAATATTTTGGACCAAACCATTATAAATATTCCCAACCAACTTAGTATGGTTAGGAAAATCAATGTATAATTCTACTAATTGTTCATTCTCTATAATTGCAATACGATTGCTACTTATACTAGAATTAATATAAATATCTTTGGAAGTTTCTCCCATAGAGTCTCCTTACTAATTATTATTAAAATAATTTCATTATTTTTTGATTAATAGGAACGTGGGGGATAAAAAGCTTTTATTAGATGAAAAAAATAAAAATAAAAATAAAGCAAAAATAATAATATGCCCGAGGCATATCTATCTAATAAATAAACAAAAAAACTAAATCCACAATCATAAAAATCATTTACTAACTTGGCTATAATTTAAACTAAAATATTATTTATTTAAATCTATTTTTATTTATTAAAATAACGCATGGATAAAGATAGAATTATTTCATTATTGAAACAGATTAATTATCCTGGATATAATAGAGATATTGTATCATTTGGAATAATTAATAATTTAAGTTTAAAAGGTGATAAGCTATTATTACAATTAAATTTAAAAGCAGACTCTGAAATTATTGATAAGATTAAAAATTCTATTAAAAATAATTTAAAAAAAGAATTTAATAATTTAGAGATTAACATTGAGATTATTACTTCCAATGAACAACACAATATTGTTGGAGATATTAAAACATTAAGTAAGGTCAAAAATATTGTTGCAATAGCAAGTGGAAAAGGAGGGGTAGGTAAATCTACTACTACCGTTAATCTTGCATCAGTTTTATCAAAAAAATTAAAAGTTGGAATTTTAGATTTAGATATATATGGTCCTAGTTTACCTATGGCTTTAGGTTGCTCAGAAAAACCCGTAATGAATTCTGATAATTTATTAGCTCCTATTGAAAAGAATGGAATGAAATTAATGTCATTTGGTTTTTTAAATGATGAGGCTGCTCCTACAATATGGAGAGGCCCTATGGTTTCAAGAATGACAGAACAATTTTTTGCGCAAGTGGATTGGGGTGAATTAGATATATTATTTTTAGATTTACCTCCAGGGACAGGAGATATTCAACTAACATTAGTTCAGAAGGT
>JAAZYZ010000051.1 GCA_014239355.1 Fidelibacterota bacterium | reverse complement strand
TTTCGTTTTTATCATGGTGAGGATTTAACAGATACTCCTCAAATATTTCAACCCATGTGGGTAGGAACAATCCCATTTAATCCTGATTTTGATGATAATACTCCTCCGATTGTATTTGAAGTTCCTGATGATGCTACAAAGGTAGAATTTGTATCGTACATTACAGGACATGGATGGGGCTGTGATGGATTTAATTGTGCTGAATTTTGTAATTCGAAACATATTTTTACAGTCAATGGTGGAGTTCATGAATTTGAGACCGCTTATCCTGAAGCAGATGATAATAATTATTGTATGGAATTAGAAACCATTATTGAAGGTGTTGTCCCAAATCAGTGGGGAACTTGGGGTTATGGTAGAGCTGGATGGTGTCCAGGTCAAGATGTACATCCTATAATAACAGACATTACAGACTTTATTTCTACTGGTGAGGAAAATGTGATGCAATACTCTGCATGCCGTGAATCATGGAATGGCTGTGTTGATCCTCCTATATGCCCACCAAATGATTGTTACTGCCCTGAAATTGCTGTTTCATCTTATATAATTATTTGGCGCTAAGGTCTATACTATATGGAATTATCTAAAATATATAATCCCCAAAATGTAGAATCAAAGTGGTATAAATTTTGGCAAGAACAAAATGTATTTGAGCCAAACCCTAATAATGATGAAGCATTTACTATTATGATTCCGCCTCCAAATGTAACAGGGATTCTTCATATTGGACATGTATTAAATAATACAATTCAAGATATTTTAATACGAAAAGAGCGTATGAACTTAAAAAGTACTTTATGGCTTCCAGGGATGGACCATGCCTCAATTGCAACAGAGGCAAAAGTGACAAAAATGCTCTTAGATAAAGGAGAAAACAAAGAGGATCTTGGAAGAGAAAAATTTCTTGAGCATGCATGGGATTGGAAAGAAGAATATGGGGGGAAAATTCTTAATCAATTAAAGCGAGTAGGAGCTTCATGTGATTGGAATCAAACTACTTTTACAATGGATCCAAAATATAGTGAATCAGTTATTCATGCTTTTGTAAAACTATATGAAGATGGACTAATCTATAAAGGTGAAAGAATTATTAATTGGGATCCAAAAGGATTAACAGCCCTATCTGATGAAGAAGTGATTTATAAAGAAAAACAAGGTCATTTATGGCATATTAAGTATCCTATTAAGGAAAGTAAAGAGTTTATGGTTGTCGCAACTACAAGACCCGAAACAATGCTTGGAGATACAGGGGTAGCAGTAAACCCAAATGATAAAAGATATCAGCATTTAATAGGTCAAACTATTACTCTGCCGATTATGAATCGTGAAATTCCAATATTTGCAGATGAATATGTTGATATGGAATTTGGTACTGGTTGTGTAAAAGTGACCCCTGCCCATGACCCTAATGATTATGAAATGGGATTAAGGCATAAGCTAGAAGTAATTAATATACTTCATCCAGATGCTAAATTAAATGAAAACTGCCCATTAGAATTTCAAAATTTAGATAGATTTAAGGCTAGAAAATTAATCATTGATAAAATAACTAAATTAGATTTGTTAGATAAAATTGAAGACTATACACATCAAGTAGGTCACTCCGAAAGAACAGATGCTATTGTAGAACCATATATCTCTAAACAATGGTTTTTAAAAATGGAAAAATTAGCAGAACCGGCATTAAAGGTAGTTAATAATGGAGAAATAAAATTTTATCCTGAAAGATGGACTAAAACATATAACCATTGGTTAGAAAATATTAAAGATTGGTGTATTTCACGACAGTTGTGGTGGGGCCACAGAATCCCAGTATGGTATAAAGGAGATGAAATATATTGTGGTATTAATCCTCCAAGTGGTACTGGATGGGTGCAAGATGAAGATGTATTAGATACATGGTTTAGTTCATGGTTATGGCCATTTGCAACTTTAGGTTGGCCTGAAGAGACACCAAAATTACAAAAATTTTACCCCACAAATGACTTAGTGACGGGGCCAGATATTATCTTTTTCTGGGTAGCCCGTATGATTATGGCAGGATTATATTTTAAAAAAGAAATCCCATTTAAAAATGTTTACTTCAATGGTATTGTTAGGGATGCAGAAGGTAGAAAAATGAGTAAATCATTAGGCAACTCTGCTGATCCTCTTGATCTCATTGAAAAATATGGCTCTGATGCTGTGAGAGTTGGCTTATTACTTATTGCACCGGCTGGTTCAGATATATTATACTCAGAAAGTAAATTAGAACACGGTAGAAATTTTATGAATAAATTATGGAATTCTGCTCGCTTCATTTTAATGAATGCAAATGATTTAAAAGGTAATTTGCCAGATGATAAAAAATTACATATTACTGATAAATGGATTTTATCAAAACTCAATAATTCCGTAGACAAAATAAATGGACACTATAATGATTACAAATTAAATGAAGTAATAAAAACAATTTATGAATTTGTATATGATTATTTCTGTGATTGGTATATAGAATTTACAAAAACACGCTTTTATGGCGAAGATAAAGAAGACAAAAGAAGTGCCGAAGCTGTATCAATATATATCTTAAAAAATGTTTTAAAATTACTACACCCATTCACACCTCATATTACTGAAGAAATTTGGAGTTTTTTAGATGTAGACAAAAATAATAGTAGTGTGGACAATAATCAATTATTAATTACTAGTCAGTCTCCTATATTTGATAAAAACATGGTAAATTATAATATAGAACAAGATATTAAATTAATTATGACAGCTATTAGCTCAGTGCGAAATATCAAAGCAAGCTTAAATATTTCACCGTCAAAAACAATAAATATGTATGTAAGAGGAGAAAGGAAATATACTGATATCATTAAAGAAAATATTGATTTAATGAATAGATTGATTAAAATTGGAAGTTTAGAAGTGGGAGAGAATTTAAAGAAGCCTGCACAATCAGCAACCGCAGTAATTGAAAATCTTGAAATTTTTATTCCCCTAAAAGGATTAATTGATTTAAAAGAAGAAATTAAACGATTAGAAAAACAAGTTTCAGATATGACTGGTCGCTTAAATTCCGTTTCAAAAAAATTAGAAAATCAAAACTTTGTTGAACGAGCTCCGAAAAAAATTATAGCTCATGAAAAAACAAAGCAAGCTGATTATCAGCAACAATTAAATAAGTTAACTGAAAACTTAAATTCACTAATAAAGTAATATTTTATTTTTCAATTGAAATTTTCCAATCCACTATATGATGATATTACATACCTTAAAGGGGTAGGGCCGAAAAGAGCAAAGCAATTAAAAGCGTATGGTATAGAGGTAGTATCAGATTTATTAAATCATATTCCTAGAAAGTACTTAGATAGAACTAATATCAAAACTATTAATCAAACTAAAATTGGTGAACAAACTGTTGTTATTGGTAAAATAATAAGTAAAAATATGAAAATACTAGGAAAACGGCGCTTATTCCAAGTTACAATATCTGATGGGACCGGTGAACTACAATGTGTTTGGTTTAATGGCTTATCCTGGATTGTTGAAAAATTTAAAATTAATGAACAAATTGCAGTCTTTGGGAAAATAGAATTTTATAATGGATTAAAAATTACCCATCCTGATTTTGATATTTTAGAAGAATCAGAAAATTATAACACTGGACAAATTATCGCGCAATATGCTTCTAATTCTGATTTAAAATCAAAAGGTTTAGATAGTAGGGGATTTAGAAAACTAATTAAAAATATCATTGGTAATAATAAATATATTATAGATGATTTTTTTCCTTCTTCTATTCTAAAACAAGAAAATTTACTGGAATTAAGGCAAGCATTAAAAAATATACACTTCCCAAAAAATAATAATGAAATTAATGAAGCATTACATAGGTTAAAATTTAATGAACACTTTTTTATACAGCTATTAATGGCTTTAAAAAGAAAAAATATGAAAAATAATCTAGGGAGATCATATCCTAAAAGAGGTGAATATTTAAAAACAATTTATGACCATTTAAATTTTGAATTAACCGAAGCTCAAATTAGGGTACTTAGAGAAATAAGAATCGATTTAAAGTCTGAACAAGTGATGAATCGTTTAATACAGGGAGACGTAGGGTCGGGGAAAACCATTGTAGCAGTATTGACAGCCGCAATTGTAATTGCAGAAGAACAGCAAGTTGCTCTCATGGCTCCAACAGAAATTTTAGCTGAACAACATTTTGAAAGTATCCAAGAATATTGTAACAAAGCAAAAATCACATGTGGTTTAATTACTTCTAATAAATCACAAAAAGAAAAAAATGTTATAATTAATGAATTAAAGTCAGGAGAAATCCAATTTATTATTGGTACACACTCATTAATACAAGAAGCAATTACATTTAATCAATTAGGTTTAATTATTATTGATGAACAGCATAGATTTGGAGTAGAGCATAGAAAATTATTAATTGAAAAAGGCTCATCACCCCAAGTACTCGCAATGACAGCAACTCCAATTCCTAGAACCCTATCTATTACTATACATGGGGATATGGATATTTCTATTATTGATGAACTACCTAAAAATAGACTGCCAATTAAAACAAATTTAGTGTACCCTCAAAATATAGAATCAATATATGAATTTATGCGACAAGAAATGTCAAGTGGGGGGCAATGTTTTGTAGTCTATCCATTAATAGATGAATCTGAAAAATTAGATTTAGAAGCAGCAAAATCAGGTTATGAAAAATTACAGTCTATCTTTAAAAATTTTAAATTAGGGTATATAAATGGAAAAATGAAAAAAAACGATATTGATGAGCAGATGAATAAAATGAATCAAGGTGAAATTGATTGTTTAGTAGCTACAACAGTAATTGAAGTTGGTATTAATATACCAAATGCAACAGTTATAATGGTAGAAAATTCAGAACGTTTTGGTATGACACAATTACATCAACTTCGAGGAAGAATTGGTAGAGGAACTAAGCAAAGTTATTGTTTCTTTGTACAGCGAAAAAAAACACCTAATGCAGATAAAAGATTAAGAATTATGAAAAATACATTAGATGGATTTATAATATCAGATGAAGATTTGAAAATGAGGGGCCCCGGTGATTTTTTTGGTACAAAACAACATGGATTTATAAAATCAAAAGTTGTAGATTTTAGTAACGATGGAGCGATTATAAGAAGAGCTAGGCAACAAGCATTTGAATTAGTCTCTCAAGATCCATTACTAAAGAAAAGTAAATATAAAAAAATTAAAGATAGATTTAAAAATAAATATAATCATATGTTGGAGTTTGTAAAAATTGGATAATATAAATAATAAAAAATTAAATCAAATACTTACCATATTATCATTTATAATACCATTTTTTATTTATTTTTTAACTATGGCCCCTACTGTTTCATTGTGGGATTGTGGAGAATTTATATCAACCTCAATTATTTTAGGTGTCCCACACCCTCCTGGTACTCCATTATATCTATTGATAGGAAATTTCTTTGCACAAATACCAATACTCAATGATTTAGGAGCAAGAGTAAACTTAGTTTCTCCAATTGCAAGCGCACTGTCAATTATGTTTCTATATATGATTATTGTGCAACTAATTAAAGAATTCACAAAAGAGGAAAATAGAACAATATATCTAGCTGCATTTATTGGTGCACTTACTTTTACAGTAACAGATTCTCAATGGTTCAATGCTGTAGAAGCTGAAGTGTATGCTCTATCTACATTTTTTACAGCTATTGTAGTTTGGCTTATTTTAAAATGGGCTTCAAGCTTAAATAAGGATACTAAAGTAAAATATTTAATTTTAATTAGTTACTGTATTGGGCTAGCTATTGGCGTCCATTTGCTAAATTTGTTAGCTCTACCTTTTATTGGATTAATTGTTTTTTATAAATTAAATAAATCTATTGTGATTAAACCAGCACACTATTTAATGCTAACTATAGGAACTGGTTTAATTTTTTTAATTATATATAAGGGTATTATTAAAGGGTTGCCCTCTATTGCTAATAAAATTTCCGACCCGATTATATTATATATATTTCTTATAATTACTGTAGTTGCAACAATTATGATAAATATGAAACTCAACAAACAAATTAAACATATTACTATGATTGTATTTTCATTCAGCCTTCTTTTTATTACAGCGAATGAATTATTTATAGAAGACTATACGCAACTACTAAAAAATAAAACTCAAGAAATACAAAGCTACTCATATCACTTAAATGAAAATCAAGCGAACATATATGATAAATTTTTATCTGCCCCAAATGAAGAAGCAAAAACATTTTATTATATGGATATTATACAAAATGGCATTAAAGCTGATGTGACAAATTGGTTTATTAAAAATACAACAACACAAATTGAACATTATAATAACACTGGAATTAATTATTTTAATTTATTAAATACTCAAACACTTTTAAACTTATTTAAAACACTATTAATGCTTGCCTTAGGGATTGGAGCCTTATTAAAATTTAAAAAAGAATCAGAAAATTACTATAAAATATCAAGACTAATTATTACATGTACTATGATGGTATTATTAGGATATTCAACCTATAGTATGATTTTTATACGTGCTCAACAAAATCCAAAAATCAACTATAATAACCCTGAAGATATTAAAAGCGCTTATCAATATATAAATAGAGATCAATATGGGCAGTGGAGTATCTTAGATAGAGAAACATCCTTGGTAATTAATAGCCAAGGCAATAATGAAAGTTGGAAACGTTATACACAAAATCCGAAAGCGGTAACTCAAGAAGAAATAACTCAATTTGTCTGGAAGTATCAATTTAAAGAAATGTATTTACGATATTTTGCATGGCAATTTATAGGTAAAGAAAATTGGAGCGAGCGAAGCTGGACCAGAAATAGTTTAGATGGGACTCCCTTAATGACCATGAGACCCTTACAGGGGGTAGATATGTGGAGATATGGGCTTCCATTAGCATTTATAATTGGTTTATTTGGAATATTTTATCATTTTAAACGGGACCCTAAAAGAGCACTATCAGTACTGATATTATTTATATTAACAGGTTTAGCGATTGTTGTGTACTTAAATCAAAGTGATCCACAACCAAGAGAACGTGATTATGCATATGTAGGTAGTTTTTTTGCATTTGCAATATGGATAGGAATTGGATCTTATGGATTAATCTCTAAAATAAAACAACAATTTAATTTTAATCCAAAACTTACAGCTTTAATATTATTAATATCTATGCCTACAATGATGAGTTTAAAAGATTGGTATGCACATGATCGGTCAAATAGATATGAAGCATGGGATTATGCATATAACTTATTAAATTCATGTGAACCTAATGGTATTTTATTTACCAATGGTGATAATGATACATTCCCTTTATGGTATATGCAAGAAGTAGAACAAATAAGGCAAGATATCAAGATTATTAATCTAAGTTTATTAAATTTTCCAAGTTATATAAAACAATTAGATGAACACTCCCCTAGTTTAAATATGTTTAATTTAAATTCAGTTTCAGATAATATAGATGAATATTTAAAAGTAGTAGAATCAGAAAATTATGAAGAATTGATGGAATATGCATTTACACGTTGGCTAAACAATGATTATACAATTAATATTAATACAGAATCAGGCAAAAAATTTAATTGGAATTTTTACCCTGGTACATATGGTATAGGTCTAACCAATATTACCATTATGAAAATAATAGAAAAGTGTTTTGATAATTATCCAATTTATTTTTCTACTACTACAGGAGATAATAAATTAGGATTAGATGAGTATCTAATACAGGAGGGCTTAGTATATCGATTAACCAATCAAAAAAATAATACTCCTATGGATATTAGAATGAATATAAATAAAACAATTCAAATGATTACTAAAGCAAATGGTGAGCCAAAATTAGATGATGGAAGTTTCCAAGATATTAATAATAATGGGAAATGGGATACAGAATTAATTATTAAAACTGCAGATGATTATAAACAATATATGAAATGGCTTGAAAAATATCCTACTCTTGGAATATATCGTTATAATAAATTAAATGCACCTGGAATATTTTATGGGCCTAATATTGAAAGGCTCGCTGCAAATTATAGAAATGTATTTTTTAAAACGGGAACTAATATTGCATTAGATTTGGAAAGAAAAGATCATCTATTAACAAGTTTTGATATTATTAATTTAAACCATCAGTATTTTCCAAGCGAGGTAATCCCTACAGAAATATCTTATGATTATGGTGCTTTGTCTTATTGCCAATCTATGCTTCAAGTATTACAGTATAAAATTGAATCAAATGCAATGCAACAAAATAATAAGCTTGAAAATGAAATTAAATTAATTGATCAAAATATTACTGAATTATTAAAAACTGTAAATCCTGAATTAGTTCAAAAATATTTTCCTGATTTTTACACACAATAAAAATGAATTCAAAAATTACTGTATCTATTATTATTCCGCACCTAATTGGAAAAGATATATTAGATGAATGCATAAATTCAATCATAACCAATAGTCATGATATTGAATATGAAATTATTGTAGTAGATAATAATTGTAAAGATGGTAGTATTAAATATATCGCAGAAAAATTTTCCAAAATTACTATTGTTCACTCAACCCATAATAAAGGTTATGCAGGGGGATGTAATCTAGGCGCTCAAAATGCTAATGGAGAATTTTTATTTTTTCTAAATAATGATACTATCATCACAAAAGATTGTATTAATTCACTAATTAAAACAATACAAAAAAATGATAGAATAGCTTCCGTGCAACCAAAAATTAAAAACTACTATAATCAAAATAAATTTGATTATGCTGGAGCAAATGGTGGCTATATAGATTATTTAGGCTATCCGTTTGCTAGGGGTAGAATAATGAATACAATAGAAGAAGATTTGGGGCAATATGATACAGAAGAAAAAATATTCTGGGCAAGTGGAACGGGTTTTATTACTAAAAAAAATATTTTTAATCAAATGAAAGGTTTTGATGAATCTTTATTTGCACATATGGAGGAAATAGATTATCATTGGAAATGTCTATTAAATGGATATGAAGTTTATAGCCAACCCAAGTCTGTCATATATCACAAAGGTGGGCAAACACTATCATATGGGGCATATAAAAAAATATATCTAAACCATAGAAATAGTATGATATTATTTTTAACTAATAACAATAAAATATCTATATATAAAATATTAAAAAGAATAATTTTAGAAAAACTAGCATTTATATTTTATGTAATTAAATTAGACTTTAAAGGATCAATCGCAATTGTACATGCTAACCTTTGGCTAATATTTAATATTAAGTATCTAATTGAAAGAAAGAAAAATGTACACAAATTAATTCATGATTATCACCCAATATCAAGTATACTAATGAAAAATTATTCTATTGTGAAAGAATATTTTTGGAATAGAAAAAATAAATTTAATCAATTAAATTGATTCCCTGCTAAATAACTATATAGTTTTTTAAAGTTTAAAGTTTTCTCAGTAAAAAAGAAATAAGCCCCATATAGAGTATACATAATTAAGCTATATAAATGTAAAAGAATAATAAAATTATTATAATCTTGAATACCTAATTTATTTAAAATCCCCTGTACACCAATATGAAACACTCCAAGTCCTCCAAATCCAACTGGAATCATTAAGACAAAAGATGAAGTCACCAAAATTAACAGGCAATCAAAAATACTTAACTGAAATTGAGTAAATATTGATTGAATTAGATATACATTAATACAATAAATAGACCAAATTAATAAAGAATAAAAAATAATTGCTGTTTTTTGATTAAATTGAATAGCTGAAAACCCATCCCAAATATTTTTAAAAATATTATTTATAATATTCCGAAAAGAAAATTTTAAAATTAACCTATATAGTAAGTAGCTTAATACAGGGATACCTAATAAGCATAATAGAAATGGTATTGAAATAAATTGTAATTTAATTTCTAAATAATCAGCCCCATAATGAAACAGTACAATAAATCCAAAAAATAAAATAGTAATCGTATCTAAAAAACGTTCCATTGCAATAGTCCCAATAATATAACTTGTTTTGTGATTAGTATGCTTTGCAACAACATAACTTCTAACTATATCACCAACTCTGATTGGTGATATACAATTTATAAAATAACCAATAAACTGAGATTGAAATAAACTGTGCACTTTCAATTCTGTATTAGCATTAAACAAATATTTCCATCTATGTGCACGTAAATAAACACTGATAATTAATAAAATACATGCAAAAAATAAATAATACCATTTAGTGAAAATTAAAGATACTAATTCACCAAAAGTTAATTCTGCCCCTGCATTATTAATAAAAAAGAGAATACTTGCAATCGTAATTGATAAACTAATGAAGCTATGAATTATTATTTTTATAGTTTTCATAATTAATCTCTTAAATCAAAAATAAAAGCATCTGGAAAATCAAAAGAAAAAGAATTATCTAAATCTAATGCATGATGAGAAAAATTTAAATTAAATAAAGAAATAAAATAATTAGAAGATTGAATATTGATCCCCTTAATAGATGATGAATCAGATAAAAAATCTAAATCTATAGTAATGTGCTTTGTTTCAAAATTTGATGGTAAATTATTAATAATACCATTACTATCTACTTTAATCATATCTAAAGTTTGAATATTAAAAAAATTTAAAATTAAAGAGTCAATTCGAGGGTTTTTATTTTCAATAAAAATCTGATTTGTGATTTTATTATATCTTTTTAGCCCAAGCCCTGAAAATAAAAAAATATGATTTTTTAAATTTAATTTATATTTATCTAGACCAATTAAAATACTGCCAGATCCGTTTTCAGGTAAGCCGTCAAGATTTTGTGTTATATACTCAAATTGAACCAACTTAATAGGGCTATCTAAAAAAGGTTGATTGGAATCAATAAATTTAGACAATACGGATGTAGAGGTAGCAAAATTTAAACATATAAATATTATTAATAAAAATTTAAACATATAAATATTTTATTTATTAAAAATATCATTAATATATGATTCATCTACAAGAATATCTCGTGCTTTGCTTCCACTATATCCACCTACGATACCTAATGATTCTAATTCATCAATTAAACGACCTGCTCTACTATAACCAATTCTAAATCGACGTTGTAATAATGAAACAGATGCCTGCCCAGTTTCAATAATTAGCCTTGCTGCATCTTCTAATAAATCATCATGGTTTTCTTCTAAATTAAGACTTCCTTCAATAGTAACTTTTTTTGCTTCAGGTAATTTAATTTCTCCAGGTTTAGGTTGTGCATTTATGTGGGTTAAGACTTCTTGAATCTCATCTAAATTTATAAAAGCATTATGCAGTCTGATTGGAGAGCCGGTTCCGGGTTGTAAAAATAATAAATCTCCTCGTCCTAATAATTTTTCAGCTCCCATCTGATCTAATATAGTTCTAGAGTCTACTCTTGAAGATACTTGAAAAGATAATCTAGCAGGAAAATTAGATTTTATTAAACCTGTAATAACATCGACTGATGGCCTTTGAGTAGCAACAACCAAATGTATTCCTACTGCTCGTGCTTTTTGAGCTAATCTAGTGATTGGTTCTTCAATTGCTCTGCTAGAAGTCATCATTAAATCAGCTAATTCATCAATTAAGACAACCAAATAAGGTACCTTTTCCATATTTTTATCATTAATAGATTTAGTATGATATTCAGCAATATTACGGACATTAGATTCTGCAAATAAAGAAAAACGGCGTTCCATTTCATTAATCGAAGCATCTAATATTCCTACTGCATTATCAGCGGTAGTCATCACATATTCATCTAAATTAGATGATGTAATTAAATGGTATCCTACTAGCTGTTTATAAATCGATAGCTCTAATTTTTTAGGGTCAATCAAAACAAACTTTACTTCATCTGGTTTTGCTTTATATAAAATAGACATAATAATAGTATTAATACATACTGACTTACCTGCTCCTGTAGCACCCGCAATAAGTAAATGTGGCAATTTCCCTAAATCAAAAACAAAAGCATCTCCAGTTGTAGTTTTACCAACAGCAATGGTTAGTTTTGATTCAGAATTAGCATATTTTTCTGAATTTAAAATGGTTTTTAAAAATACAGTTTGAGGATTAGGGTTAGGTAGTTCTATACCAACAGATCTAGAACCAGGAATAGGTGCGATAACTCGAATACTACTAGCTTGCATAACTCGAGCTAAATCATCAGATAGTGTAGTAAATTTATTAACCCTGACTCCTTCTGCAGGTTCAATCTCAAATAAAGTAATAACTGGGCCCGGAGAAATACGTATTACTTGGCCTTGTACATTAAATGTTTCCAAGGCATGAATAATTTTAGAAGCTTGCGCTTTTAAATCATCTTCAGTTAAAGTATCAGTAATTTCTATAGGTTCATTTAATAAATTAGATGGAGGAATTTTATAATTATCATATGCTTTACTATTAATTTGATCAATATCACTAGTATCAATTAAATCCTCATCATCTATAATAATATCATTATTTTCTTCATTATGCATTTCCTCAGATATATGTTGATTATCAACTATTTCATCTAATTCATTATCATTTATTTTTTCTGAAACGTCAATATTTTCAGATTCTATATCAGAAGTTTGAATAGGTTCATTAACATTTTCAGTATTACTAGGAGTAGATTTATGTATTTCAATTTTTTTTGATTTAATATTAAAAATAATATTTTTTACAAAACCAACCCCCTTAGAAACTATATCATAAATAGAAAATTCAATAAACCCTCGTATAAGGATAAAAAAAGTAATTGGGAGTAAAATATAAATAAAACTTCTTATCGATTCACTTAGAAATGTATGAAATAAATATCCAAGCAAACCTGTTTCATTGCTCACACCAAAATACCAAGTTAAGAAAATAGACATCCATAATCCTGCCCCTAATTGATACAATGATAAAAATAAATATTTTTTATTTGAATAATCTTTACGCGTAAATAATAAATACGCATACATAAACAAAATTGTACAAATACAAAATGAACCATATCCTAAAAAATACTTAACTAATATAGATGAAATACTTGCACCTACAATACCAGTAAAGGGGAGCTGTTCATTATACATTAAATCTGAAGCAAATAAATTTTGAATAATTGTTGGCTCATAATATGATTTAAAGCCAATCAAGCTCAAAAAAATAAAAATTGATAATGAAGCTAATAAAATTGCTAATATTTCATTATTTTTTTTTGACATAATTCCCTTGATTATTTATGCAATGAAGTGTTTTTGATAAAAGGGGGTTTAACAATTTTTGCACCTAGAAATTTTCCTCTAATCTCAATATAAATTAATGACCCAATCTTATGATAAGGGCAGTCAATATATGCTAAACCAATACCTTTTGATAAGGTTGGAGAATGAGTTCCGCTAGTTACTTCTCCAACTTTCATATGCTGCATATTATTATCTATATATACATTATATCCTTTTCTTGGAATAGCTTTTTCAGTCATCTCAAAACCAATTAACCTACGTTGATAATCATTATTTTTTGATTTTAATAAAGTATCTTTCCCCAAAAAATTACCTTTATCAAAATTAACAATCCAAGATAAGCCAGCTTCTAATGGATTAGTAGTAGTAGAAATATCATTTCCATATAAACAATATTTCATTTCCATTCTTAAAATATCACGCACAGCTAATCCAGCTGGAGATGCCCCATTATTAATAAAATAATCCCATAATTTTTGTATAATATTATGTTCTGCTGAAATCTCAAAACCTAATTCACCTGTATAGCCAGTTCGTGTTAAAATTACGGGATGACCTAATAAATTAGTCTCGATAAAATTATAAAAAGGCAAATCAATAGTATTACTACAAATCTTATTCAATATCTCTCTGCTTTTCGGGCCTTGTAATGCTATTAATGAGTGAGATTCATTCATAAGACGAACAGTAATATTAAAGTTTTTTTGATGTTCATTGATCCATTGTAAAACATTATCAGTATTAGAAGCATTAACAATGATAATACAGTCTGAATTAGAAAATTTGAAAATAATTAAATCATCAATAATCCCTGCATCTAAATTACATATAGCAGAATATTGAGCTTCATAATTATTAATTCTATTTATATCATTTACTGTTATATATTGAAGAAAATTAATACAATCATTGCCAGTAATGCGGATTTGCCCCATATGCGAAACATCAAATACTCCGCAATTATTTCTTACCGCACTATATTCCTCAGTTATTTTTGCATATGTAATTGGCATTTTATAATCAGCAAATGGTACAATTTTTGCATTTAACTTAACATGCGCATTATATAGAGCTGTTGCATTCATTTTAAGTCCTTCAAACAATTTTTAATTAATTCTTCAGTAGTTATATCTGGATTTGAAGCAATAATATTTTGAATTTTATTTTGAATGTCAATTGATTTATAGCCTAAAGTTAATAATGCATTATACGCATCTTGTTGGTTTTTAGAAAAACTACTATCACCTGGAATAGTCTCATGATTATCAAAAGTAAACTTATCTTTTAATTCGACAATTAACCTTTGTGCTGTTTTGGGACCAATCCCAGGTAATGAAGATAACATTTTTACATCACCACTAATAATCATATTACTCATTTGCTTATTATCAGTTTTTGATAATAATTGAATTGCAATTTTAGGGCCAATTCCTGATACGCTAATTAATAAATTAAATAATTGACGTTCTTCATGATCAATAAACCCATATAAAGCATGCTTATTTTCCATAATCTGTAAAAAAGTAAGTATTGTAAATTTTTCTTCTAAATTTGGTAAATGATTAAATGTAGTAGTAGAAATATTACACAAATATCCAATGCCATTTGCTTCAATAATTAATTCATTGATATTTTTATATTTTAATATTCCTGTAATTTGTACAATCATTAATACTCTAATTTATTTTGTAATAAATAACACAAAGCAATACCTAAAGCATCAGATGCATCATTAGATTTAGGAGCTTCATGCATCTTTAGTAAATTTTTTACCATAAACCTAACTTGATCTTTATGCGCATTTCCATTACCAGTTAAAGATTGCTTAATCTTTCTAGCCGCATATTCATAAACTAAAATTTCATTAACAGATGCTGCTGCCATTGCAACTCCTCTAGCATGACCTAATAGTAAGGACGATTTTACATTTTTACTATAAAATATTTCTTCTATTGACAAAATAGTAGGTTTATATTCAGAAATTAATTGACTAATTTCATTAAAAATAATTTTCAACCGATGATCCAGCTTATCTTTTGCATTAGTTTTAATTACCCCAAAATCAACTAATTCAAAATTGTTATTTACTGTTGAAATAATCCCATACCCTGTATTGCCTAAACCGGGGTCTATACCTAATACTTTCATTTAATCTGCAACTTCAAGATTTGTGTGTACTTTTTGTACATCATCATGATCTTCAAGTAATTCAATTAATTGACTTATCTGATCTAAATGTTGACTATCTACAGTGATTGTATTAATTGGAACAAGAGATAAATCTCCTTCCAAATTATAATTTCTATCCTCTAATTCTTGAATTATTAAACTGAAATCATCGGGGTCTATTAACAATTGATATTCATCATCAAATTCTTCAAAGTTTTCGATATTTAATTCAAGTAAATCATTTAAAAATTTCTCTTCTTCTAATGATGTTTTATTAATCAAAATGGTACCTTTTTTTTCAAACATCCAATTTACACATCCTGAT
>JAAZYZ010000050.1 GCA_014239355.1 Fidelibacterota bacterium | reverse complement strand
TGTGCTGAAGTTGCAAACTTGTTTATTTCTGAAGCTGCAGAAGGCTCAAGCAATAATAAATATCTAGAAATCTATAATGCATCTGGTGAAGATGTAGATTTAGGCCCTTATTCATTGTCAAGCTGTTCTAATGGTTGTGATATTGAAGGTGAATGGGACTATCCAAACAATGTTACATTTGAAGCTGGCACAACACTAGCAGCTGGGGATGTGTATGTAGTATGTCATGGTTCTTCTGATGAATACATCTTAGCTGAATGTGATCAAACATTTACTTATTTAAGTAATGGTGATGATGTGTTTGCTTTAACTTTTGGTGAACAAACCTTAGATGTTATTGGTACTACTGGAGATGATCCAGGTTCTGGATGGCAGATATGTGATATTGAAGATGCAACTAAAGATCATACTATTGTTAGAAAATCTTGGGTAGGTGAAGGAACCTCTGATTGGGGTGCTTCATCTGGCTCTGATGGGTCTGACTGCCAGTGGATTGTTCTAGATCAAAATGATTGGCACTATCTTGGTTTCCATGATATGGATGACGATGATGAAGGTTGTGAAGTAAATGGAGATGTAAATAGCGATGGCATACTAAATGTACTAGATGTAGTAGCTATTGTATCAGCAATTACTTCAAATACAACTGAGGAATTAGAATGTGCTGATATGAATGGTGATGAGATTGTTAATGTATTAGATATTGTTCAAATCGTAAGCACCATTACTGGTGGAAGAGCATTCGATGCTGATTCTGCTTCACTAGAAATTCACAATTTCAATGCAACCCTAAAAGCAAATGGTTATATTGGTGGGGTGCAAATGAGATTAGAACATGATGATAATTTTGATTTAGAGCTTACAAATAACTGTATGGTTTCAGATTATGTGAATCATGGTAATTATACAATTGTAGTAATTGTAGAGCCACAAGATGAAATGTTATTTACAGCTAATTCAACATTTGATGTATCAGAAATACTAGTTGCAAATTCTGAAACAGAAATCAAAGTTAATATGATGAATGATTTTTCATTAAGTGAAGCATATCCAAATCCATTTAATCCAAGTACATCATTTAATATTAGTATTCCAAGTACAGGATATTTATCTATTAAAGTATTTAATATTTCTGGACAACTAGTAGATGTAATTGCAAGTGGTATGTATAGTCCAAGCACTTATAATTTTACTTGGAATGCAAATAATATGGCAACTGGTATGTATGTGATTAATGCTGAATTTGAAGGTAGCAGTATTTCACATAATGTATCATTAATTAAATAATTACACAATATATCTATGAGGTTAGCATTTTGTTAACCTCATAGATATCAATGAAAGGTTGAATATGAAAAAAGGATTAATCATTATATCTACTGTATTATCTATGTGTTCTACACTAATGTCAGAAATTATTTTGGAACTTGGTACTATTGATAATAATAATGGAACAATAGAAATATTAATAAATTCAGATTCAGATTTTATGGGATTTCAATTAGATGTAAATGGAGTTGATCTAAGTGGTGGGAATGGAGGTATTGCATCAGATAATGGATTTGATGTCTATGCATCTGGAAATACAGCCTTAGGATTCAGCCTGGAAGGAAATGTAATACCAGCCGGAAGTAATGGCATATTAACAATTTTAGAAGGTACAATTAGTGCTGATGTATGTATACCTTTTATTCAAAATATAGGTCCTGAAGATGATACTCCAATTTTATCAGACACTGAAGGAAATGCAATAAGTAATATTAGTGTCGGGGCAGGTAATTGTGATGCTTTATCTAATGACACAGAGATAACATTTTCTTTATTAAATACATACCCCAACCCATTTAATCCAGAATTAAATATAGATGTAGCTATTGAAAATTCTGGTCAATTAGATGTATCAATATATAATTTGAATGGGCAGCATATACAAACGATATATAATGATGTTGCAGTAGCACAAAATGTATATCATCTTAAATGGAATGCATCAGCTAATGTGAGTTCTGGAATTTATATCGTTCAAGTAAATGCACCTCATGCTCAGTATTCAAGCATCGTTAATTTATTAAAATAAGTTAATGAAAAGACTGTATGTCGTGAGACATTCCGAGGCTTCTTGGGATAATAAGCTCCTATCTGATTATGAACGTCCTTTAAAAAAAGAGGGAATTCATGATGCTCAACAAATTGGGTCATATTTATATTCAAAAAAATATATACCCGAATGCATATTGTATAGCTCAGCTAAACGAACAACAGAAACTGCGGAAATTATTTATAATAATTTTAATAACAATTCCATTGGATTGGTTAATCATAAATTATTATATGGAGCATCAGTTGAAGATACCTTAGATATAGTAAGAGCAATTACTAATTATGAATCTATTATGTTTGTAGGGCACAACCCATCAATTACAATGCTTATTAATGAAATTAGTGATGCAAAAATTGATCATGTGCCAACAAGTGGAACTGCTGTGATTGATTTTGAGTCTAATGACGATATACGAAATTCTGGAAAACTAGTTGAGTTTGTATATCCTAAAAAATTGAATCTTCTAAAATAATTTTAATGTAAATTATATAACTATGAAAATTAAATTGATAATAATAATGGCCTTATTTTTTTATTCATGTAACTCTCAATTAGAAAGAACTGAATTTGATAATTCAGTATGCCTAGAATTTGTAAATCAAAGTGGGTACCCAATTGAAATCTGTGATTGTGTAAAAACACAAGTGTCACAGATGAAAAAACTTACAGAAATTACATATGAAAATATCGAACTGTTAGTAAATGATTGTGTACAATCAAATCTTAGTTTAGGTTTTTAATAACCCATATCCATCATACCACCACCATCACCATCATCACGTTGCTGTCTTCCAAATTTATTTTTTTTATCATCAACTATTTTACCTAATTGATATTTGAGAGTGAGCTTAAAAGTTCTTCCAGATCGCCTACTAGATATATCTGAAAACTCACTTGCTTCCTCATAACTAAACATGGACTCTTGAATCTGTCCATTTGCTGTACCAGTATTATAAAAATAGGAAGGGACAGGCTTGGTTCTTTTCATTTGAAACCCTCCACTATCAAACAAATTATCAATTGTAAAGGAACAAGTTAATCTGTTATCCATAAGTTTTTTAGAAAAGCCAAGATTTGCCCAAGCTGTTCCTTTATCACCAAACATTGTACCACTTGGAACTTTGCTTTTCATCCAAAAAAGGCCAAATTCAAAATCAAATAATTTAATATATTCTTCAGGCAATTTAATTTTACTAAAAATATTAAAACGCTCACTCTGTTCATTTAACTCATAATCATCTGGATTATCATCATCTCTCTGAGTAGTTCTGTTATATCCTCCACCTAAAGTTTGCCCCATAAGCATAGTAAAAAAATTAATACCTGAAGTATAAGCATTATCTACATTTCTAAATGTTAGTATATCACCATAACCATAACTATCATCATCATACCAATCGATTAAATTACTTACTTCATTATAAAAAATATTTACATTGGCAAAGCCCATAGGAATGGGGCGAGAATAATTAATCTCATATTGATCTGAATACTCTGGCTTTAAATAAGGGTTCCCCACAAAAATAAATCGTTCATTATAAATGTTTCTTGGAAATGGCATAATTTGCCAAGAACCACCGTGACCACCACCAGGCCTATCTACTCTTTTACTAAATCCAAATGTTAGACTTTGAGTCTTAGTAAAGTTATATTGTATATGTAAACTTGGATAAGATGCAGATCTATTTATACTGTAAGGAGAGTTTTCATCTGCCGCCCGAATTATATCATCTAATAAATTATAATAAGCATATAGATTAATTCCAATTGGTGACGCAAATCTAACTTCCTTATCTATATATTCATATCGAAAGCTAGGTTTAAAACTTAATTTTTCTGTAAGTTGATTTTCATACTCTATAAAAAAAGCATGAATATCTCTTTTAAATTCAAATGTATTATCAACCATAGTAACCATAGTATCATAAGAAAACTTAATAAATTGAGAATCAAAAGTTAAAGTATTAGTATTATCTATTAATCTACCATCATAACCAAACTCAATTTTTTGATTAGATAAAAACGGAGTTTTATAATTAAAATCTATCTCGATACTATTTTCAAGATTGGTAGACTTAGTATCCTCATAATTACTATAAAGAAGTTTACTAGTTTCATAATCTTCTCCTTTATCTATAGAAAAGGAAAATTTTAATTCTTGTTCTGGGACTTTAAATTCTTTTTCTAAAATAAATAAATATTCTAAATCAAAGTTAGGCTTATCTTTCCCTGATTCTTCAGCAACTCCTTCAGAAAAACCTGCAGGTGCTATAAAAGTTTGAGTTGTCGAATCAACCTTTGTATAATTTGAAATTTTAAACTCTGATGTTAATGTTAAATTATAATCAAAAAAATAATCAAGCCCAAATCGAAGACTAGCACTTGAACGATCTATATTATTATCATAATTATAAAATAAAGAGTCAACGATGTCTGGGCCATAGATAAGATGCCCTTGCATAAGACTTGGCACTGTATCTGTATAGGTGGTAATCGTATTTCTATATCCATATTTATATATTTTTTTATTATTAAGCCCAATAGATGAGAATAAATTTAAAGGCCCTTTTTTGTAATTACCAAATGCATTTAAACCATGTATGTCATCCATACTATGGTACTCATTATGTCCACCATTGACTTTAATATTTCCAGTAAAACCATCAGTTGAACCTTTCTTAAGAACAATATTGATAATACCAGCCATCCCCTCTGGATCATATTTAGCTGATGGAGATGTAATCACCTCTACTTTCTCAATTTGAGAACCAGCAATATTAGCTAAGTCAATTCTATTTTTTCTACCATCAACTAAAATGTTTACATTAGATTTTCCTCGAAGCTGAACTTCTCCATCTTGATCAACAGTTACCATTGGAGCATTCCCTAATACATCCTCAGCAGAACCAGCAGAGGCAATAATATCATTTTCTGGATTATATACTATCTTATCTGTTTCAAATTCATATATTTCTTTTGTCTCTTTAATATCAACTGAAGCAGTTTCAATAAATTTGTTTTTTAATTCTATTCTACCGATATTAATTCGATTATTTTTTTTAGAAATGTGAATTTCATTAGATTTCCACGGCTCAACTCCCATAAAATTAATTTCTACAAAATAATACCCTTTCCTAAGTTCTTGAAACACAAAAAAACCTAAATCATCTGTTAATTGTCCTTCAATAATCTCATCGGATTCTTTATTAATTAAAGTAATAGATGCATATTCAATAGGTGTGCCAGTCTTATCATTAATAACTTCTCCTGAAATTACTCCTGTTCCTGGCATTCGATATGCTTTTTTATCATCACGCCCAGGTTGAGCTCCCAAGATTTGTAATAAAATTAGACTTAATAAAAATATATGTTTCATAAATGACTTTCTTTGATAAAAAATAGATACTATAATATAAACATGGTCTATAGAATAATTATAATGATAATACTACATGTTACATTTTTAATTGGATTAAATTTAAGATTGCATGATTATGATGACCCTTCAGTAGATCATATTTCAGATATAGACTATATTAATAATATATTAATTGTTACTGGGTTATTTGGTGGAATTGATTTTTATGATATTTCAAATCCTGAACAATTAAATCACTTAAGAAATTTTACACTTAATAATAATGGCGGCGGTGGAAATTCAAAACCAAACTGTATAAAAATAATTGAGAACTATGCATATATTACAGCAAAAAATGGAGTAGCAGTTATTGATATCAGCAACCCATCTAATCCACAATATATAGGATATTTAAATAACAGTAATGGATATAATTTAGAAAATTTAGATATAGATGATAATCTTTTAGCTGTTGCAGCACATGAAGATGGTGTGTTGTTTTATAATATTGCTAATCCAGAAAATCCAACCTATTATGGTAGATTAGAAACAGAAAATGCATGGACTGTGACATTAAAAAATAATACTGCCTATGTAGGAGATCAATTTAATCTATTAACTATTGATTTATCTAACCCATCCAATCCTATAATATTAAATTCATTTGAAATGCCTAATGCAATTAAAGATATACAGCTAGATAATGAGAGAGAATTTCTATATACCGCTTTAGGCACTGATGGTGTCACAGTATTTGATCCAGAAAATTTATCAATTCTTGCAACTTATAATACAAGCTGCCTTGCAAATCGATTAGCCGTATCAGGAAATAAAATCGCTGTATCAGATTGGGATGATGTGGAAATATTAGAGTGGGATGGAATTAATTTAAATATTGGGGGTTATAAAAATACAACTCGCAGAACCATGGCGATTGCAATGAAAAATAATTTTGTGTATTCAGCAGAATGGAAAAGTCTGCAAGTTTTTGAGTATGGCATAATTAATGGCCCAGATATAGATTTAAGTAATTATGAAATTAATTATCCATATGTAGAAGATGGAGAATCACATATCATGAATGTAAATGTGATAAATAATGGTAATCAAACATTAATCGCTAGTGATTATATAACACATCCAGATTTTGAAATATTAAATACTATACAAGATATTGAGCCAGGTAGTTACCAAACAATTAATATTGAATACACAGCAAATGAAATTAATGCCTCAGGTTCATATGGAATATTATCAAATGATACTGATGAATTTGAAGTTAAATGCCAAACCAATGGAAATGTAAATGGAGCTAATGTGGGAGAAGAAGCTCCAGATTTTGAATTAGATATTATTGCTAATGGCACTGGCACATTTAAATTATCAGATTATCAAGACCATATTGTAGTAATGGCATTTTTTGCTCCTGGATGACCTGTATGTAGTCCGGAGTTATCGGATATGGAAACAGCTATATGGCAAGAATATGAAAATCAAGATGTGATTATGCTTGGCATTAGCAATACTATGAATGTTGATACATTTATAGATGAAAATAGTTTAACATATCCCATTTTATTTGATCCAGGGAGTAATGGTGGTGTTGATGGAGGAAATACCTATGATTTATATTACTTACCAAATGATGGTTCCCCATATCCAAGAGATTTTATAGTAGGGCCTACTGGATTATTAGAATATGCAAATAATGAAATTGATATTGCTTGGATGATTGAAATTATTGAAGAATTATTAGGCGAAGAACAACTATTGGGAGATTTAAATCAAGATGGAATACTCAATATATTAGATATAGTATTAATTGTAAATATTATACTGTTTGATGCTAATTATAATCAATTAGCTGATCTTAACCAAGATAATGGGATTAATGTACTAGATATTGTTATTTTAAGTTCTATTATACTTGACCGCTAAGTAAAGCTCTTCTATCAACTCCAGATCTTCTGCTATTTGTACGTCTATCATTTGTGACGGATATAGAGTTAATTCTACGATCATTACCTCTTCTGTCATTATGTTCTCTTTTACAATTGTTCATAATCAATATTCCTATTTTTTAATTTGATAAAATTAAATTTACTAATAATACTATATCTAGTACATTAATCCCACCATCACCATTAATATCTCCATTTAAATCTATTTCTGTACCTCCTAATGACATGTCAACTAAGATAATTACATCTAATATATTTAAATTATTATCATCATTTAAATCACCTAAAATGCTTGATGCTTCATCAATAAGTTCTTGAATTGCTGTCAGTAATTCAATTTCCTCTTGTGGACTTAATTCTGATCCATATTGTTCTTGAAATCTTTTTTCTAAATTAAAATCTAATAAAACAATTTGCCTACGTGGAGCATTTTCTCCTAAAAATTGATCCCAAATTTCTTCAGAAGGGTCTTGAACCCAAGGAGCATTTACTCCATCTTGATCAATCATTCCACTTAAACCGTTATTTCCACCAGCTCCTATTCCCACTCCAATTAAAATTGCATTTGTAGTATCCCATACTCCTTGATTACTTAAATCACACAACTGTGCAAATAATGGCCGTCAACTATTTCATGTTTCCCAACCAAAATAATTAATTGAAACTAATTTATTATGATCTGAAAAATCATTGTTTTGGAAATAAGATGGGCCTACAAAATTCTGATAAGTTGGAGAAGTAGTATTAACATCTTCTAATGAATAATCTAGCCCAAACATAAAAGCTGAAAATAATAAACTAAAAATAATCTGTCTCATCTATATACTGCCCCTTATTTTATTAATGTTATAGATTTTGATAATTGAATATTATCTGATATTAAATATACAAAATATTTTCCTGAAGAAAATTTAGATGCTTCCCATTCAATTGAATGATATCCAGAATTTAGAAATTTTTGTTCTAATATATCAACAACCTTTCTCCCCGTAATGTCATGTATTGAGATTTGTACTTGTGCTGCTTCTGGAATATAATATCTAATACTAGTAGATGGATTAAATGGATTAGGATAAGGATTAAATAATATAAATTCTGATAATATATCAAGATTAGTATTATTAAGTATTTGATCAGATTCAATATATCCTGTTCTATTTAAATTATTACGAAATTGATTCCAATAACCTTCTGTTGTACCATTAATATCTTTGATGTCAATCCCCACCATACCATTTGTAGTACCTACAAATATATCTAAATCTCCATCTAGGTCAACATCATCAATAACTGGATGACCAGAAAAGGGAAATTCAAAAAGAATTGGAATATGCGCATATTCCGTACCATTTAAATTATAAATCTTTAAATCATTAGAAACAGAAGAAACTACAATTTCTGGAACTCCATCTCCATTAAAATCAGCAATACTAGGAGAAGACTCAATAGCTGAGCCAATATTAATTGGAAACCCTATAATATTTTGTCCATTGGTATCAATAGCATATAAATTCCCATTTGATGAACCAAATAAAATTATTACCTCATTATTATATTCAAGAATAATGGGAGAACTATCAACTTTATCACCTGTATGATATGTGAATTTAATTTGGCCTGATTCAGTAATCCCATATAAATAATCACCACGTGAGCCAGCTAAAATTAAATGCTCACTACCCATCTTTACCACTGATGGAGCACTACGAATATCGCCATCTACTTCCACAGTAAATGCGATATCTCCATTATCATATAATGCATACATATTTTCTGAATCCGTCCCAAAAATAATATCACTTAAATTATTCTGATTTAAATCTGCTAATGCAACACCTCTCTGTATTTTTTCATTAATCGTAATAGGGAATCCAGATACATCTGTCCCATCTAAATTAATTGCAAATATTTTTCCTTGATTAGAATAACCTCCAAATATAATTTCTAAATCAGAATCTAAATCAATATTGCCAATAGCTGGAGTTCCTAATAAATATTGATTAGCATTATAAGACATCAATAATTCAGCCTGAGCATTTAAAACATATAAATATTGGTCTTTTGATGAAATAATAATTTCATATATACCATCATTATTTAAATCTGCAATAGTCGGTGAACTCCAAATTTGATTTCCAGTATCAAAACTAAATAATATTTCTCCATCCGGTCCAGAAATAAAAACCCTGCCAGCATAATCACTAAAAATTATTTCGGTTATACCATCTTGATTAACATCAAAAATTGCTGGTGCTCCTAATATTTTATCTGAATCAGTAAAAGGCCAGCCATTCTGATACTCAATTAAACCATATTCAACATCTAACTCAATGATATTATAATTTAAATCTTTAGTAAAAAAGATAGGATCTTGAATAGAATAAGTGAAATTATTTTGATTTGGAATCATAGGTATAGTCATCATTAAGGTACTATCTGTGGCTGGCAAGAAATTATTGCCTAATGATACACTTAAAAAATGATTTTGTCCATCTGTAAAACAATGAAAACTATTATTTGGAACAAGTCCTGTCCCTGTGTTTATGGTATATAAAGTCTCAGATAAATATCCATTAGTAAAACTTTCTTCAATATAATCTATAGGTAACACATCATTATTCAATGTCCCTATTTTAAAATCAAACCCAAAAATAGGTTGTTCACTTTTAATAGATAATTCTATTTTATCGCTTTCAATAGAAGATATCCAAATGTGAACATCATCACAAATTATAAGAGATAAGAATATAAATAGATATAACATGTTATCGTGAAATAATGATATAGGATGATACAGCGATTTCAGGGCAATAACCATCTCCTTGGCATATTGGAGCAGTTACACAATTATTACCTTGTACACGACAAGCATCGTAGTCAACCACGTTTTCTTCACCAATAGAAATAAAGTCTGTAATGTCT